>NZ_JACSMT010000006.1:0-108835 GCF_018618815.1 Exiguobacterium sp. s128
AGTGCTTCTAGGCGAGATGAAAAATGGTGTACGGATATCACCGAGTTCAAATATGGAGTTGGAAAAAAGGCCTATTTGAGTGCCATTATCGATTTGTATGACGGTTCCATTGTCTCCTATCGGATTGGAAAGTCCAACAACAGTATACTCGTCTTTCAGACGTTGATTCCAGCGATCACCCAACTCCCGCCAGGGGCAATTCCAATGATTCATAGCGATCGTGGCAATCAATATACATCACGAGGATTTAAGACAATGATTGAAGACGCAAATCTGACACATAGCATGTCCCGAGTGGGACGTTGTCTCGACAATGCCCCAATCGAGAGTTTTTGGGGTACGTTGAAGTCAGAGATGTATTATTTGCGTGATTTTCAAGCCTACGAAGAGCTGAAATCGTACATCGAAGCTTATATATATTTCTATAACAACGAGCGTTTCCAAAAACGATTAAACGGCTTGAGTCCTATTGAATTCAGGACAAAAGCCGCTTGAGTGAGTTTTAATTATTTACACTGTCTACTTGACGGGGAGCAGTTCAAAGCGAGTGATCCTTTTATAAACGTCATGAGGGTGGCAGATTATAATTCTGCCACCCTCATCTTTGTAGAGACTGACATTTGAGTCAACTCCATTTGTCTGTTCATGTTTCCCGTTCATGAAAGTTTAATGCGCAATCAATTCCCTTACTCTCTGTATGCAAAAAAGGGAGGCAGATTTTCGAATCACCAAAAATCTGCCTCCTTTGAGCAATGCATGATCGATTTAAAAGAATTACGTTTTTCACTCGACTCCTACGGGAAAAAGCGCGGTGTTCCGCGCTGTCAGAGACAAACAAGACCCGACTACTTGTCCAAGCGGACAAAGTAGGCACGGCTTGTGTCTCGTCCGAGGAAAGCGAGTGAAGAAAACGTAACTTCTTTCTGTAAGACTGTTATGCCAATTACTTAATAACGAGTTTTGGTTTTTTCTTGAACGAGTGAATTCCTTCTACAAAACGAACCGTTCCCGACTTCGCACGCATGACGACAGAATGTGTTTGACCGCCTTGGGCTGTAAACTGAACACCCTTCATCAACTCGCTGTCCGTAACGCCTGTTGCGGCAAAGATACAATCATCGCCCGTGACAAGATCATCCATCATCAGGATTTTCGACGGGTCTTCGATCCCCATCTTTTTGCATCGTGCGACTTCTGCTTCATCTGCCGGCAAGAGTCGTCCTTGGAGTTCTCCACCTAAACATTTCAACGCAACCGCTGCAAGTACACCTTCTGGTGCCCCACCTGAACCAAGCAAGATATCGATTCCCGTATGCGGAAAAGCCGTATTGATGGCTGCTGCGACGTCACCGTCACCAATCAGACGAATTCGTGCCCCTGTTGCACGGATTCGTTGAATCATTTCTTCATGACGTTCCCGGTCCAAAATCGAAACGACGACGTCTTCGATTTCTTTGTTTTTTGCTTTGGCGACAGCAGCGATGTTTTCTTCAATCGTCGCGTCCAAGCTGACGTGCCCTGCTGCTTCCGGTCCGACGGCAATTTTATCCATGTACATGTCCGGGGCATGTAACAAATCTCCGGCATCGGCTACGGCAAGAACCGCAAGTGCGCCCCATGTCCCTTTGGCGACGATGTTCGTCCCTTCGAGTGGATCGACGGCGACGTCAAGACGTGGTCCGTATCCATTTCCGAGTTTTTCCCCGATATAAAGCATCGGTGCCTCATCCATTTCCCCTTCGCCGATGACGACCGTCCCTTTCATCGGGATCGTATCAAACACATCACGCATGGCGCTTGTTGCTGCGTCATCCGCCTCGTTTTTCATGCCCTTCCCCATCCAGCGCGCAGAAGCAAGTGCTGCTGCTTCCGTCACCCGTACGAGTTCCATTGATAAACTTCTTTCCATGTGTATAATCCCCTCTCCCTAGCTGAAGATCTTAAACCGTTTCACGCCATACAAGAGCCCCTAGTTCTTTTAACTTCTCGACGAATCGTTCATAACTTTGATCGAGTATTTCCGCATGATGCAACAGGGTTTCGCCTGAAGCAAGCATTCCACTTAAAACGAGTGCTGCTCCACCACGCGGATCATGTGCTTCGATCTCGGTTCCGCGCAAGGCTTCACCACCACGAATGATGATGGACGCGTCTTCATGGGTGATGCGTGCGTTGAGTCGCCGCATTTCCTGAACATGCCGGAACCGTTGTGGATACAGTTTATCGACGACGACACTCGCTCCTTTCGGTTTGAGCAAGGCAGCCGAGATGATCGGTTGAAGATCACTCGGGAAACCACCGTAATGAAACACACGAATGTCGATCGGCTTCGCCATATCGACGGAAGCCGTGACTGAATCGTCAGCAATGTCGATTTTCGCACCAAACCGTTCCAGCTTTTGAATGATACTTTCAAGGTGTAACGGAATGACGTTGTCGACCGTCACTCGACCAAGGACAGCGCCCATCGCCAGGAACGTCCCGGCTTCCATCCGGTCCGGAATCAACGTATGCCGACATCCTTGAAGCGTCTTGATTCCTTTGATTCGAATCTCATCGGTCCCTGCACCTTTGACACTCGCACCCATGTTCGTCAACATCGTACTGACATCGACGACTTCTGGATCACATGCCGCGTTTTCGATGACGGTCGTCCCTTCCGCCATGACAGCGACAAGTAACGCACTGATGGTTGCACCGAAGGAAGGAAGATCCAAATAAACCCGGTTCCCCTTCAACTCTTCGACATGCATGTAGTAAACCCCTTGTTCGTTTCGCATCGAGACCCCTAACCGTTCCAGTGCCTTGATGTGTAAATCAATCGGTCGAGGACCGATGGCATAACCACCGGGCAGACCAACGACCCCCTGTTTGAACCGTGCCGCAAGAACGCTCATCAGGTAAATCGATCCACGTAATTTTCGTGTATCCGTCCCTGTAAGTGGCATCGGCTCGACATGACTCGGGTCAATCGTCACCATATCGCCTTGACGTGTCACGACAGCTCCAAGCATCTCAATGATCTGGATCATCGTCGCGACGTCGCCAATGTCCGGCACCCCCTCAAGAATAACCTGTTGGTCGGTCAGTAATGCTGCCGCGAGACACGGAATCGCACTCTGTTTCGATCCACTGATCATGACGGTCCCTTCAAGACGTTGTTGTCCTACGATATGCAAAATGTCCACATTCCATCAACCTTTCTGTACAATCTGTTATTGCTGCGCTTTTTCCCAGTCAGCAAGGAATCGCTCGATGCCTTGGGTCGTCAGCGGATGTTGCGTCAGTGATTCGATGACATTCAGCGGAATCGTCGCGATGTCAGCACCAGCGAGGGCTGCATTCGTGACGTGAACTGGATTACGGACAGACGCCGCAATGATTTGTGTCGGAATGTCATGGATGACGAAGATTTGGGCAATCGTCTCGACGAGTCCCATACCATCTTGACCGATATCATCCAAACGTCCGAGGAACGGTGATACGTATGTCGCCCCAGCACGTGCTGCGAGCAAGGCCTGGTTCGGATTGAAGATCAATGTGACGTTCGTCGTGATGTTTTCTTTTGAAAGTGCTGCGACAGCTTCTAGACCAGCTGGTGTCATCGGAACCTTTACAGTAATGTTCGGTGCAATCTGGGCGAGTTCCTTCCCTTCCCGAATCATTCCTTCTGCATCCAGTGCGATGACTTCAGCACTGACGGAAACATCTCCGACGATCTCACAAATCTCGCGTAGTCGGGTATGGAAATCGACGCCTTCTTTCGCGACGAGTGACGGATTCGTCGTGACCCCGTCTAAAATCCCCATTTTATGTGCTTTTTTAATGTCCTCTACGTTGGCTGTGTCGATAAAAAATCTCATTTTTCTCTTTCCCCTTTCATCCCTAAAGATATCCCTTGAAAACGCTTACTCTTCCATTATAAATTTTTTCAACGAGAAGTCCTAACGTTTTCCGAAACATTCTGGTGATTTGGATGAAAAAAAGCACGATAGACGAGTGTCTACCGTGCTTTGGACATACAAAATTAAGCTTTGTTGCTTGAACCAAACTCACGCATCTTACCGATGACTGTTTGTTTGATTGCTTCGCGACCTGGTGCGATGAATACACGTGGGTCATATGCTTCTGGTTTTTCAGCCAAGACTTCACGAACTACTTTCGCGAATGTGATTTGGTTCTCTGTGTTGACGTTGATTTTCGAAGTACCAAGCGAAATCGCTTTTTCGATATCATGTGTCGGGATTCCTGTTCCACCGTGAAGAACGAGTGGAAGGTCTGTTGCGTTACGGATTTCTTCCATTTCAGCGAAACCAAGGTTTGGTTCACCTTTGTATGGTCCGTGGACAGAACCGAGTGCAGGAGCAAGCGTGTCGATTCCAGTTTCTTTGACGATACGAACACATTCGTCAAGTTTCGCGTACATGACATCACCAACGACGTCATCTTCTTGTCCGCCAACTGTACCAACTTCTGCTTCAACTGAAACACCTTTAGAATGAGCATACTCAACAACAGCTTTTGTTGTTTCGATGTTCGTGTCGATCGGGCTATGTGAATCGTCGATCATTACAGATGTAAATCCAGCATCGATTGCTTCTTTACATTTTTCAATGCTAGAACCGTGGTCGAGGTGGATTGCAACAGGAACTGTTACTTTCATGTCATGAACGAGACCTTCTACCATTTTAACAACTGTGTAGAATCCGCCCATATGACGTGCTGCACCTTCAGATACTCCAAGAATGACTGGTGACTGCTCTTCTTGAGCCGCACCGAGTACTGCTTGAGTCCACTCGAGGTTGTTGATGTTGAATTGACCTACTGCGTACTTACCTTCGAGAGCTTTGTTTAACATGTCTGTCATAGATACTAATGGCATAATGACATCCTCCTCTGTTTTGATCGCTGCTTACACGTAGACGTGCATTTTCAGACTGATTATAACACACTGATTCGCTTGAACGTACAGCATTTCACTCCGAATTTAGGATTGTGACGACGACGTGAAGGATTAACCGCTTACATCGCTCGAAATTTGCACAGTCACTTCTTTTTTTAATTCAAAGATGTCAAACGGCTTTCCGAAGAAGGCGACGACACCCAGTCGTTTCGCTTCTTCCATCGCCTCTTTTTCCCCGAGGGCTGTCATCAAAATCGTCCGAACCCGTCGTCCGACCTCATCTTGATGACGCAAGACTTCCAGACCGGTCCGTCCCGGCATATTGACATCCATCAATAATAAATCGTAATCTGCCTTTTTCAGTCGTTCAATCGTTTCCAAGCCATCAACGGCAACGTCAGTCGTATAGCCTTGCGCGCGAAACAATTGCGCCAATAAATTGCGAATCCCCGGTTCATCTTCCGCGATCAGTAATCTCCCTTTCATCTCCCACACTCCTCCTCTAGTTATTTCCATTCTACATGAAAGCAAAACTTGCTTTATACTATCCTTGAGAGAAATTTAGAAAGGATGTTCTTTTTATGATGAAAATATTAGCGACGCAATTCAACGGAAAATTACAAACGCTTACAAAACAGGAAGACGAATTATTTGACGTCGTCCGTCTGCTCGCCCAAGCACTTGTCGGGCAAGGGAAAGTCTATCTTGATGCCTACGGTGAATTCGAAGGGCTCTATCCGATGCTGTCCGATGGTCCGGATCAAATGAAACGGGTCACGAAGATCAAGGATCATAAAACGTTACATGCCGTCGACCGTGTCTTGATCTTCACACCGGACACAGAACGCTCCGACCTGCTTGCGTCTCTCGCCCGTTATGATGCGTGGCATACCCCCTACTCCATCATTACGCTTGGTGACGTGACGGAGACACTCGAACGTTCCATCGCGCCGCTTGCCCTTAAATTCAACAAAGGACTGCTTCCGGCTGAAGACGGCTCCCGTCACGGTTTACCGAGTCTCGCCTTAGGTGCGTTCCTGTTGACGCACATCTTGACGCAGTTACAGGAGATGACGGAAGAGTGGGAATGACTCTTTTCTTCTATAATAATTAGTAATACAACAACCTCGACTCCACCGCCTTCAACCAAAAACCGAGTGACTTCCCTCCACATGAGAGAAATCACTCGGTTTTGTTTTGAATCGATAGCTCTTTTGACGATTAAGCTGACGCTTGATCTTCTTGTGCTTTTACTTCTTCCCCATACGAAAGCTGATCTTGCATCCGGACGAACGGCAGGTAAATCGCAACCGACATGGCAATCGTCGCAATCTGTAAGAGTGCCGCGCGCCATCCGCCGATCAAGAAACCGGAGATGATCGGTGGTGTCGTCCACGGGACCTGCAAGGCATTAAACGGTTCGACCCAGCCCCACAGAATCGTGAAGTAGACCATGAACGAAGCAATTGCAGGAACGATGACGAACGGGATGAACATGATCGGATTGAAGACGATCGGCATTCCGAAGATGACCGGTTCGTTGATGTTAAACAGACTAGGTGCAAGCGACAGTTTACCCAGCTGCTTCAAGTGCGCCGACCGGGCAACCATCAACGTTGCGATGATGAAACCGATCGTGATTCCGGTTCCGCCGAGTTTTGTAAAGACATCAAGGAATTGAATCGTGACGATGTTCGCATTCCCACCGACGACAAGTTCCTTCCCTGAGTCGATGATTGCTTGGTTTTGCAGTGCGTTGGCTGTCAACAGTGGTCCCATGATGCCCATGATGATCGCAGCACCATGAATCCCGCACCACCACATGACGGACATGAGGACCATGATGAGGACAGTGCCAGCCAGCGTATCGGTCAAGTTTTGAATCGGCGCTTGGAGAACGTCATAGATGACTTCCGTGAATGTCCGGTCCGCAAAGGCTTGGAACACGGCGAACGTCACGACAGACAGCGTGATGACGGCTAATCCCGGTACGAGTGCCGAAAATGAGTTCGCAACACCTGGTGGAACACCAGCCGGCATCTTGATGCTGATACCGCGTTTGATGAACTGCGAATAGATGAAGCCGACGACTAAGCCGACGACGATCGACGCCATGACCCCTTGTCCACCCGTCCAGACTTTCGGGATGACGCCTTTGACGACCTCTCCGGATTCCGATAGGACGGAAGCTTGTGTAATGATCAAAAACGAGATGATCCCAAGGATGCCAGCCGGTACCCCTTCGATTTTTTCATTTTTGACGTAGGAATAGGCAATGCCGAAGACCCCAATCAAGGCGAGAATATCAAACGTCGCTCCGACGACTTGCGTCAGTGGTAACGTCCAGTCGGCTCCAAAGAGACCTGACATGAACTTCTCCCACCCTGGAATCGGTAAGGCTAAGATCAGTAGAAATAACGAACCGATGATCGTCATCGGCATCGTCAAGATGAATCCATCTTTAATGGCGAGAACAGGCTTGGCATTCGCAAAACGGGCAAATGCCGGTGTAACTTTTTCGAATACGGTTTCTAGGCGACTCATTCGGAAACCTCCTTACAGGTCTTCAGCGCGCGTGGCGATGATCTCTTGATACCAATAGAACGACTGTTTCTTTTTACGGGCAAGACCGTTCGCATGGTCGACATAGATGAAACCGTACTGTTTTTTGTAACCATTGAGCCAGCTGAGGAGATCGATGACGGACCACGCATAATAACCGGAGACGTTGATGCCTTCCTGGACCGCATGTTTAACGGCACGTAGGTGGCTTTCAATGTACTCGATTCGTGGTGTATCCTGGATTTCTTCGCCGACGATCGGATCGACATCACCAAGACCGTTTTCTGTAATGTAGATTTTGACATCACCATAACGGGCTTTGAGCATCCGCATGCCTTCGAGGAACGCATCCGGTGCAATCTCCCAGCCCCACTTCGTATAGACTTTATCGTCCATCAAGACCGTCTTGTAGACACCATCAAACGATGGATTCCCCGGACGTCCCGTCGAATTCTCACGACCACCCGCCATGACGAGTGCTGTATCGTTTTTCATGACACGTTGGGGACAATAGTAATTGAGACCAATGAAGTCGTTCATCGGAGCCGTTCGTTTGAGCAAATCAAGTTCGTCTTCCGTCCAGTCCGGCAGGAGACCTTGTCGTTCGAGCTGCGTAACGACATATTCCGGATACGTCCCTTTTAAGATCGGGTCATAAAACCAGTGTGTCGCAAATTCGTTCGCATGCATCTCGGCAAATTTGTTGTCCGCCTCATCATCGATGCTGAATGCCGGGTTAAAGACGTGTGTGATGCCGATTTCACCTTCATACTTCGCTTTTTTGAACAGTTCAACCGAACGGGCATGGGCGACGAACACGTTGTGGGTCGTCTGGAAGTAGGCTTTTGCATCCCCTTCGATTCCTGGTGGATGAGCACCTGACAAGTAGCCGAGCGAACAGAAGATGACGGTCTCATTAAACGTGATCCAGTTGCGGACCCGGTCGCCAAACGCTTCGAAACACGTTTCTGCAAAACGGACGAAGGCGTCGACTGTCGCCTGACTTCGCCAGCCTCCTTGTTCTTCGAGTACTTGTGGAAGATCCCAGTGGTAGAGTGTGACGAACGGAATGATGTTGTGTTTTAAACACTCGTCGATGACGTTGTTGTAAAATTCAAGACCTTTCTGATTCACTTCACCTGTCCCGTTCGGAAAGATACGTGGCCATGAGATGGAGAAGCGATATGATTCAAGCCCCATCTCCGCCATCAGCCCGATATCTTCTTTATACCGGTGATAATGGTCGATCGCGACATCACCGTTTGTATCTTCAAACGTTTTTCCCGGAATTTTCGAGAAGACGTCCCAGTTCGAGACGCCCTTCCCGTCCTCATTCCATGCACCCTCGACTTGATAAGAAGCGGAAGCCGCACCGAACAAGAAATTTTTAGGCATTTTCAAAGTCGTCACCCCGTTTTATTTATTTGCGAGCTTCAGTGCGTGGTCGAGTACTTTCGTTCCGTTCATCATGCCGTAATCCATCGTGTTGATGACATCGATCGGAACACCCTTTGGTTCACAGATCTGTTTGCCTTTTGCAAGTAAGTATTTGACTTGTGGTCCGAGCAGCGCGACATCCAAGTTGTCGACGTACGTTTCCATTTCCGATTCCGGGTAGGCTGCAATTTCCGTTTCAAGACCGCGTTCAGCGGCAACCGCTTTCATTTTTTCCACTAACATACTCGTTGACATACCTGCCGCACAGAAAAGTCCGATTTTCATCATTTTTGATCCATTCCCTTCAATTGGTTGATTTCGTTTTGCATGTTCATCATGTATCCAAGCAATTCCTTAACAAGAATCGTATTCATCAAATGGTCTTGCGCATGTACCATCAGGACACCGACTGTCGCCGTTTTCCCCTGTGCTTCGAGTGTGACGAATTTGGTTTGGATGCTGTGCGCTTCTTTTAACGTCGCATCGCCTGCCTTGACGGCCGCATCCGCTTCCTCGACCTTACCTTCTTGCATTAACAGGATGGCCTGGTGATAACTTGCTTTGGCGTCACCCGAGAGGGCAATCAAACCAAAGATATCTTCTGGTGTAATTTCAATCGTTTCAGAAACCATAATCTCTCTCCTTTTTTGTATGGATAACTAAAATTCATAGGTACAAATTCCATGAGTTGATAATAGCATGCACGAAAACGGATGTAAACCCTTTCTTCTTAACGAAAATGTGAACAAAAAAAACGCAGGTGAGAGAATCCTCCCGCCTGCGTTCAAGATTTAATATTCGAGACTTTCAACATCTTGACGTGCCGGAAATGATGGGTCGCCCGCGAGACGTCAAAGATTTGACCGTTCGTCAGATAAACCGTATTATCGACGAGCAACGCCGGATCGTTTTCTTTTAACTCGAGTAAAACCGCATCTTCCGCATTCAAAAAGTCCGCATAGATGACACGATCGGCAAAGCCGATCGCAAGCTTCTGGTCATTACGTAAATAGTTGTAAATTGACTTTTGAATGATGTTCTCATCCAGATAGACGACAAGATTTTTACGGAAGTACGAATCCTCGACCGAAAACGGATGATCGTCGACCAACCGTAGACGCTTGACGTAATAGACAGGCGTTCCGACCGGACACTTCATGCGTTCCGCCACTTCTTCATTTGCCGTCGTCTGCTCAAATGCAAGCGCACGGGTCTCGACCTTACGACCACTGAAGTCACTCGTCAATCCTTGTAGCTTCTCCAGATTGACGTAATCACTGTTATAGTGGTCACGGACAAAGACACCACTGCCCTGCACTTGATACACATACCCTTTGTTGACAAGAATTTCGATTGCCTTTCGTACGGTGTTCCGACTGATCTCATATTTCGTTGCGTACTCATCTTCTGTTAGCAACTTGTTTGTATGTTGATAGACGTGATTTATGATATCCGCCTCGATTTGTTCTGCCACTTGTTTATACTTAGGAGCCATCAAGATCTACACCTTCCACGAAAAATTTGTAGGAATGAATTCGCTATCATTATAGCAGATAAGTTTTTAAAACGTCTTTGAATTCTACAATCCTTGAAGAGACAGCATTTTGTACCTGCTTTATTCTGCATTCGTCACTTCTATCAATCAAACAGACAAAAAAACCCATCTCCACACGGGAGACGGGTTTTCGATTCCAATCACTGACGTTTACTCGCCAAGTGATGCTTGGATGAAGTCATGGAACAAGGCTTGCGGACGTTCCGGACGTGAAATCAATTCCGGGTGGAACTGACACGCGACGAACCATTTATGTTCTGGAATCTCGATGATCTCAACGAGACGGCCGTCCGGGCTCGTACCGGAGAAAATCATCCCGTTCGCTTCAAACTGTTCACGGAACTCATTGCCGAACTCATAACGGTGACGGTGACGTTCATACACGAGTTCACTTGAGTACGCCGCACGCGCTTTTGAACCTTCTTCGAGCTTACATGGGTAAAGTCCAAGACGAAGTGTTCCGCCGAGATCTTCGATGTCTTTTTGTTCCGGCAGTAAATCGATGATCGGGTACGGTGTCGCCGGATCAATTTCTGCTGAGTGTGCCCCTTCTAAGTTCAAGACGTTACGCGCGAATTCAACCGTCGCCAGTTGCATACCAAGACAGATTCCGAAGAACGGTACATTGTTTTCACGGGCGAAACGTGTTGCTTCGATTTTCCCTTCGATGCCACGTTCTCCGAATCCGCCTGGAACGAGAATTCCGTTTGCTGAACCAAGTAATTCCTGAACGTTGTCACGTGTGACATCTTCTGCATTGATCCAGTCGATTTCGATGTCGCTGTTGAAGGCGAATCCGGCATGTTTCAAAGCTTCTGCAACCGAGATGTACGCATCACGGAGTTCGACGTACTTCCCGACGAGTGCGATTTTCGTTTTCTTCTCGAGGTGTGTCACGGTATGGACCAGTTGTTTCCACGCCGTCATATCGGCTGCCGGCGTATCGAACTTGAAGTAATCACAAACAAGTTGATCCATGCCTTGACGTTGCAAGTTGAGCGGCACCTCATACAGTGTCGACGCATCCTTCGCTTCGATGACCGCTTCCGGACGTGTGTCACAGAAGAGGGCAATTTTATCTTTCATCTCTTGCGGTACATCATGCTCGGCACGCAAAACGATGATATCCGGCTGAATCCCGTAGCTGCGGAGTTCTTTGACACTGTGTTGCGTCGGTTTCGTCTTCAGCTCGCCTGCAGCTGCCAGATACGGAACGAGCGTACAGTGAACGTACATGACGTTCTCTTTCCCGATATCGTTCTTCACCTGACGAATGGCTTCGATGAACGGAAGCGATTCGATATCCCCTACTGTTCCACCAATCTCTGTGATGACGACGTCAGCGCCTGTCTCTTTCCCGGCACGGAAAACACGATCCTTGATCTCATTCGTGATGTGCGGAATGACTTGAACCGTTCCCCCGTTGTAATCGCCACGACGCTCTTTTTTGAGGACTGTCGAGTAAATCCGTCCAGACGTGACGTTTGCATTCTGACTGAGGTTGATATCGATGAACCGTTCGTAGTGACCAAGGTCAAGGTCGGTTTCAGCACCATCATCCGTCACGAATACTTCACCGTGTTGATACGGGCTCATCGTCCCCGGATCGATGTTGATGTACGGGTCGAATTTTTGGATTGTGACGTTGAGGCCACGATTTTTTAGAAGACGGGCAAGTGATGCGGCCGTGATCCCTTTACCAAGTGAAGATACTACCCCACCGGTTACGAAAATATACTTTGTCATGATTAATTGCTCCCTTCTCGAGTCCAAAATTCTGTCAGAGGTCGGTTAAAAATAAAAAAGCAAAAGTGCCCCCATTCACAGGAGACACTTTTGCTGAAATTAAGCACGTTGCTTAAAGAAGCCCATGACTAACTTACGTCATTCCGAAAACTTCGTCAAGCAGATTTTTTAGAGACAAAAATCAAGTGTGCTATCGTCAGCCGTCAACGAAAAAACTACCATTTTCATGTTCAAAAATGGCAGGTTGCGGTTGTTAAACTTCTTCTTCATCTTCCTCGAAATCTTCGAGGTCTTCTTCATCCAAATCGTCTTCGAGGTCATCAATGACCGCCACTTTTTTGAATGTATCATCTTCGGTATCATCAGCTGCATCGTAATCGGCTGTTTTCGCGAATGTATCAAGATCATCTTCGATCGTCTCGAATTCATCTTCTTCCGCATCGTAGTTGAACTCTTCTTCGAATTCGTCGAGTTCTCCGCGCTGACGTGCTTCGATGACCAAATCTTCATCTGATTTGTCAAACGGATACCATGCACGAAGGGACCAACGGTTAGCTCCGACGTTAACGAAGTTGCCATCGATGTTCATGTCTGTATAAAGTTGGGCAAGTTTCTCGAACTTGTCCTCTTCATTTGTAAACGTATGAAATTTTTCGATTTCTTTTATGATGTCATCGAAAGTGATAGGCTGTTCGCCCGCTTCTTGTAACATTTCATTGACGAAGTTAATCAGTGAAAGATCAGTAATTTCTTCTTTACTTAAACGGCTGAGGCTCATTGTGACGGCCACTTCCTTTCATTTGCGTTCAATCCATTACTTCTCATTATACGCAAAATGGCTTTTAAAAATCCAGTCCCTTGCTAAAAAAAATTATTTACAAAGGAAATCGGGTTTTTCGTGACGCTGAAAAAGGAATACTGCAAAAGAGAAGAAGGAGGAATCACGGATGGAAATGACAATCGAACGGGTGAACGATTTTGACGGCTACAACTGGCTTCCTCTACTCGCCAAAAGTTCGCAGGAAGGGTTTATGTTCGTTGAACACATGTTACGAAATCGCCGGCAAGAAACATTTCAAGCAACCGGTGAAGCGATGTTCGTCGTCTTGTCGACGACCAATCAAGTCCTCGCTTGCGGGGGATATATGAAACAAGTGGGGCAACCGGCAACCGGCCGGATTCGCCATGTCTATGTCTTACCGGAAGTCCGGTCGCAGGGCATCGGGACGGCCTTGCTCGAAAAAATCATCTCAGAAGCCTTCTTGTCGTATGAAAAGTTGGTGCTCTACAGCGAACAGGCGGATCCGTTTTATCAAGGTCTCGGTTTCGTGCCTGCTTCTGGTGAAAAAGTAACCCATATGCTGGACAAAACACCCTTTTCACATGCAACGCAATGAATTGACATATCGAGAATTATCGATTAGATTGATGGCATGACACATCAAGTTGATCTTTTTAAAGCTCTGTCGAACGAAGTACGGCTCGACATCTTACGTTGGCTCAAAGATCCGCAAACTCATTTCAACAAACCGGCTGCCCACTTGTCAACGAATTCTGCTGAAAAAGGAGGCGTCTGCGTCGGTGATATCCAAGAGAAGGCAAATTTGTCCCAATCTACGGTATCCCAGTATTTAGCGATGCTACAAAAAGTCGGATTACTTGAATCCGAACGTCATGGCAAATGGACGTATTACCGTCGAAATGAACAGAAGATCAAAGAGTTGACAGAATACCTACAAGGAGAACTCTAACGGGTTTTCCTTTGTTCATGTATCGACATTTCTCGATATATAGATTTATCAAAGAAAGAAGTGACGGATTTTGAAATTCATTTATTACCTGTTGGCTTTACTTGCCGGGATTTCCCTGAGTATCGAAGGTGCGATTTATGGGGAGCTTGGCAACAGTATCGGTAAACTCGAAAGTAGTTTTTATAACTTCTTTGCCGGAACGATCATCATCGGCATCATTACACTGTTTTTCGGAAAAGGTTCGCTTGGTTATACGTTCAAGGCACCGAAGTGGACGTTACTTGGTGGACTGCTTGGGAGTATCTACTTAACGATCCTGATCATCAGCATTCCGCTTGTTGGTGTCGGACTTGCCATGATCAGCGTCATCATCGGTCAGATGGTCGCCAGTATGATCATCGAACACAAAGGATGGCTCGGAATGACACTGCTTGGAGGCGTTCTCCTCAGTGCCCAGTCTTCGATCAACGGCGCTTTTGGTCAAAAAGCAGGCGCCCTCGAAAGTACATTTTTAACCTTTTTCACCGGCATGCTCTTACTCGCACTCGCCGTCCTCTTTTTCGGACAAGGCGATGTGCTGTTGATTCTCGACGCACCACGTTGGCAGCTCAGTGCCGTCTGGTTCGGTGTCAGCTATCTGTTTCTGACCATTCTTGCCGTTCCAAAAATTGGCGTCACTGCTGCCAGTATCGCAACCGTCATCGGACAGTTGTCAGCCGGAATGGTACTTGATCACTTCGGGACATTTGGTGGCGTCGAAGTGGCTTTTGATGTCAAACGATTTGCCGGTCTCTTGTTTATGCTTGCTGCCTTGTTCTTTATTTACCGGGGCAACAAACGACGTGTCGAGACACCTGCCTCCGACTCGATCGCTTCCTGATTATGAAAATGGTTGGTTAACCAAGTCGATAAGGAAGCACGCTTTCTTTCACGCACTTTCCTCAGGCGAGCGTCGCGTGAAGCGAGTGCTTCCTTTAAATGAGACAAACAAGGGAGGCAGAATATAATCTGCCTCCCTTGTTTGTATAGAAATCGATTTTTGAGCCTATCCTGTTTACTTGTATTGCACGTTCAAATACGTCAAGGCATCAACCGCCAGCTGATGATCCGCTTCCTGCGACAAGCCGGATATGGTGATGGTTCCCACCACTCCGACTCCTGTGACGCGGATTGGGAATGAACCACCGGCATCGGCATAGTCGGTCGGATCGACAGCATACATCGTGTGGTACGACCGGTTTTTACCTTCGTTGTACAGCCGCATATAAAGTGAGCTGTGGCCATGCCGGAGGACGACGTTCGATTTTCGTCGGATCCATTCTTCCTGATCCGGTGCCGTCCCGTCCAGTGCCGCATAAAACAGCCGTTGTCCGTTCCGTTTCAGTTCGACGGCGACGCTGAGTTGCTCTTGCATAGCCCGATTAATGACATATTGTCCGGCTTGCAGTGCTTCCTGATTCGTAAAACTTTTTAACGTCAACGTCTGCTCTTGTGCCAACAATTCCGTCAGTTCCATCCATCCCACTCCTTGCGCATGACTTTCCGCCCCGTCTCACTACTGAGACGGACCGCGTTGAGCACCTGCATCGTTCTCAATGCGTCCGTCAAATCAACCGGTAACGCTCCCGTCACTAACCCTGCTGCCAGTGCCTCATAAAAACCGAGATAGCTCCCTGGAAGTGTCGCCAACCGTTCAGCCGGATGATCGGCAATTTGCAGATATCCATAATCAGCGGTTTCCTCTTGACCGATCGATGCATCGACGGGATGCCCGGAGGCCAGGCGCGCTTCCTGCGGATCCATCCCGTATTTGATATAACTTCCGCGTGTAGCATGCAACTCAAATCGCGGGGATAATCCTTGAATGAAGGAATTGGACCGTAAGATGACCCGGCGCTTGCCGTAACATAACGTGACGTGGAATCCGTCATCCGTCTCCGCTCCGTCACGCTGGAACAAGACATCTCCAACGACGGCATCCGGTTCACCGAATAGAGCAAGCGCCTGGTCAATCAAATGCGAGCCGAGATCAAATAAAATGCCCGAGCCCGGTCCTTTCTGTTCACGCCACCGGTTTCGAACGACCGGTCGATACCGGTCAAACCGTGATTCGAGCAATTGCCAATCCCCAATCTCGTTCATCTCAATCAGCTGTTCGATCGTCAGGAAATCGCCATCAAAACGGCGGTTTTGATAAACTGCGACTTGAACACCATGCCGGTCTGCAAGACGAATCAGTTCTTCTGCTTCGTCAATCGTCACGACAGCCGGCTTCTCAAGTAATACATGTTTTTTTGCTTCGATGGCTAGTTTCGCCATCTCGAAATGTAAGGCCGTCGGTGTCGTGATGATGACGAGTTCCGTCTGTTCGTCTTGTAATGCCTCTTCGAGTGTCCCGATCACCTTTGCTTCCGGAAAAACGGTCGCGACTTTATCCTGTTGGCTCGACACGACTTGACGGACCGTAAATTGTGGTAAGGCTTGTAAAAGGGGCGCATGAAACGTCACTGCTGAAAATCCGAATCCGACAAGCATCGTTTGAATCGTTGTCATTGTTATTCCTCCTCTGCTGTTTCAAGCAGGACGTCTGCTTGAGTCAACCAATCGTGCCACGTGCCATCGGGTGTTTGATCTGTGATTAAGACGTCGATTTGATCGAGATCACAGACTTTGTGCAGAAAACGTTTTTCGAACTTCGTATGATCCGCAAGGACAATGATTTCCGCGCTACTGCGGATCATCGCTTTTTTGACGATGGCTTCCTCGAGATTTTCTGCAAAGACCCCTTGCTCGGTCAGTCCGCACGCACCAAGAAACACACGGTCGACTTGATAATTCAGGATATCGTCCGCCGTCTTAATCCCGACTAAACTCCGGGCATGACGATCGAGCTTCCCGCCGGTCACATATAGTTCGATCTCCGGTCGTGCTTCCAACTGCTCTACGACCGCAAGTGAGTTCGTAATGACTTGAACCGGTTGAACCGGTAAATGGACGGTCATCCGTGCAACCGTCGTCGCAGCATCCAAAATGATTTTTTGATGTGGAGTGATATAGGTGATCGCACGTTGTGCAATCCGATCTTTTTCCGGCTGCTCCGTCCGCCGGTCATACTGGACGGTCGTGTTCGTACCGACACGGATCAATCCGTTTTTGACACGGATGATTTTCCCTTCCTGCTCCAATTGAATCAAATCACGCCGGGCCGTATCCCTCGAAATCCGGTACTCTTCCATCAACTGATCAAGTGAAATTTCGGGCGTCGTCTTGATCCACTCCCGCATCTGTTGCAATCGTTCGTGTTGTGCCATGTCGGATTCCCCCTTGTCTCTCCCTTCCACTTTAAGTTTTTTAATTAATATATGCAATTTTAATGCAAAATAACTTTAGGAGATTCGGGTAAAGAATGAGAAAGACCCGACTTTCATTAAGGAGGAATCTATCATGCGGACGATTTTCATTACTGGTGCTTCATCCGGAATTGGTCTTGCGACGGCGACTCGTTTTGCCGATGAAGGATGGACCGTTTATGCCGGGATTCGACAAGTGACACCTGAACTCGAGCAGCATACTTTACCTCATTTACATTTTCTTGAAGTTGATGTGACGGACCTGACGAGTCTGAAGCAAGCCGTCTCTGTGATTGAACAGGAAGCCGGACACTTAAACGCTTTATTTTGTAATGCCGGTCAAGGTCTGTTGCGGGCGCTTGGACAAGCGACAAGTTATGAGATCAAGCAACTGTTTGACACCAATGTCTTTGGTGTCATGCGAACGATTGAATGTTGTTTACCGCTTCTAAAAGCCGCTCCGCAGGGGAGTCATCTGCTCGCAACATCAAGTATCAGCGGACTGGTCGGTCAGCCGATGAACGAAATTTATTGTGCCAGTAAATTCGCACTCGAAGGACTGTTCGAGAGTCTCGCGACCTATTACAAACCGTTTTTCTCGATTGATGTCACACTGATTGAACCGGCTGCCGTCGAAACGAATTTTACGGCAAACGTCCTTGATCGCCTGGAACAGACAGGCGGATTACACGACGATGACTTCAAACCAATCGTCGAACGGTATTTGAAGACGTACCGGATCCGTCATAAAAACCGGCAAGCCGCCAGTGAGATTGCCGAACTGATTTTTGACTTGGTCCAGTCTGATGAGAAACCGTTACGCGTCCGGACGGCTCCGGAAGACGAGGCGTTTGTCGCCCATAAAACAGCGAACGATCCATCCGGTCTCGTCGGGACACTCAAAACCCGGCAACTGACATTAAATTTAGATTGACTCCCCTCTTGTTCAAAATAAAATAGATTCATCCTTTTCTTCTTCTTATAATGGGACTATCACTCAATCTATTAAGAAGGACGGGTTTTCATGAGGTCTTTATTTTTGTACGCTGCTGTCTATCTGATCCCGACATTCATAATGTTTTACATGGCCGTCGATATCTTTTTACGGAATCCGAGACGTTCGCAACACCGGTTGTTGAGCTTGTTTACCTTTGCCTACGGAATGTTGTTCCTCGGTGAGTTTTTCCGAAATACAGCTCCGGTTTCGATGAGTCCCGCTTTTGTGACGTATTGGTTCGGAAATGCCGGCTTACTTGTCTTTAGTACATCCCTGCATTTCATCTTCCGCATCTCGAATCTTTGGAAAAAGATGCCCCGCCTGCTTTATCCGGGCATCTTTTACCTGCCGATGGTCATCGTCTTGTTCACCTATGTCTTTCAGACGAACGTCATCAACAGTCAACAGTTCAACCAGATCGGGCTGTTCATCTATCCGGAGTTCAATACGTCCTATTTGATCACGATGACATTCGGGAACGTCTTCCATGTGCTCGTGATTGTTCTCTTGGTGTATGCCCGAACGCAACTGCGTGACGCACGACGTGGCATCATCAACGTCTTGCTTGGTGTTGCGCTGATTGTCCTCGCTTGGGACATTATATTCGGCTACAACTCGTTTTATGGTGTCATGCCACCGTATGCTTATATATACGGGGGTCTGTTTTGGGCAGCAGCCTTGACGATCGCAATGCGTCGGTTTGATTATTTGGCGTCCTATCAAAAACGGTTTGCGACCCTCTATGACTTGAATCCGTCCGCAATTTTGTTACTCGATCGTCACGGACGGATTGAAAGTGCGAATCCTGCCGCTTTTACGTTACTGAAGGAACAAAACTTGTTGGGTCACCCGTTCGCCGATTATCTGCCGGAGAAAAAACAGCAGGACTGGACGGCTCATTACGAGGTCCATTTCCAGTCTCAGCGCAAATTCAATGAGTACGAAACGAAAGTCGTCACACGGGAACAGCAGGAACGGTATGTCGTGATGGACGCTGACTTCGTTTTCATCGAACAGGAACTTCATGGCATGTTACTGATCCGGGACATTCAGTCCTTCAAAGAAGCCGAGCAGACGATCCGCTTTTTCGCCTACCATGATCCGTTAACCAAAATTGCCAATCGTCGAAGTTTTTACGAAAAAGCCGGACAGGAAATCTTAGAACGGGACAGCATCACAATTGTTGTCGTTGATCTCGATGGTTTCAAAGGGATCAATGATACGTACGGACACCAGATTGGTGATGCCTTTTTGATTCATTTGGCACGTCTGCTCGAGCAGGAGGTCGAATCGCTCGGGTTTGCGGCACGGGTCGGTGGCGACGAATTCTTTTTACTGTTGTATGACCAGACACCTGATCAGCTCCATCGGTTCACGACGTCCCTCTTAACGACCTTCCAAAACAATCCGTTTGTTTTAGCCGAAGAGTTGATTGAGATTCGGACGAGTATCGGATTGAGTTATTCACCCGATCATGGAATCAGCCTCGATACATTGATTCATCATGCTGATCAGGCGATGTATCACATTAAGTACAACGGTAAAAACGGCTATCGTATTCATGATACGCTGGACCCGGTCCAACGACCGTATGAAGGAGGAACCCGATGATTTCCATGCTTGCGATTTTTTCACGTTTATTCAAAGGATTACGGCACGCGTTTCAGTTATCTTATTTCCGCGGCTTATTGATTCTTTGTCTGTTGACGTTACTGTCCGGAACGATTTTTTACAGCACTCAAGAAAATTTAACTGTCGTAGACGCGCTTTATTTCTGTATCACGACGCTGAGCACGGTCGGTCATCCGACGTTCGCTCCCGTCACGACACTCGGAAAAGTCTTTACGATGGCCTACATCACAATCGGATGTGGTTTATTCCTGACGTTGATTGCCACACTAGCCTATGTTTTGATTAAGGAACAAGAAGATTGAAAGGAGATGGCGGGATGCGGCAAGCAGCCATTCAAAATAATTTCGATTGGTGTCGTCTGATTTGCGAACTAAACGGATGTACCGTCACGGAAACACACGACAGCTGGAAAGCGACAGGTAACGTTCCGCCTCTTTATCCGGAAATGATGGTCCGCTCTCACCAGCAACAACTGGACCTGTCCGGGATTACGAGCGTCAAGGATTGTACCGCCAGTTACGATTTTTCACGCGCTGGACTGACACACCTGTTCACGGCGGAATGGATTACGCGCCGCCCGATCCTTGATCGCCGGGCACTCCCCGTCGATTGGACCGTCGTGACCGACTTGAAGGAATCGACACGTTTTTTCAACATCATCGATACGGATGATGTCCCGAAGACGTTGTTTGAACGCTCCGATGTCCGGCTGTTTTTTTCCGAGCCTCAACAGGCGGGTTTTATCGCCTACTCGAACGGACAGACGACCGGTCTGTCCCACCTGACATCAAACTATCTCGATGAACGACTTTGGGATGACGTCATTCGTCTCAGTTCCGCCCACTTTCCGGGACAGCCGCTCGTCGGGTATGAATACGGTGATCAGCTGATTACTGCCCTTGAAGCCGGGTTTGATGATATCGGTCCGCTTGCGGTGTGGATAAGATCAATCTAAATCGATTCCATTTTGAGAGTATATGTAGGAACCCTTATTTCCTTGTCTTCGATAGATGTGCTAAGGTTGGCATCACTCAAAAAGACAAACAGGAGGTGAGGGTTGTCTTTTATCCCACTAAAAAATATTGTTTATCCGACAACCAAAATTCATGAAAAGAACAACTTTTTTCACTTTAAATACGTTAGGGGCGAAACGCGGTGGTCTGGTCAAAGCCGTCATCAAACGAGCAAATGCGGTTGCCGCCGCTGAACCAGACCGGGCTGTCCATCTTCTGACACTTGGTCTCCAGACTCAGATCGATAGTGTCCGAGAAGAGATGATACAGCTTGATCTTCTGAATCCGCGTGTTCAGGTCACGAACTTGATCCATACGTTAGGACAACAGAAGGCAAACGAGAAGCAGACAAAATCCCGATTCTTGAAACGGTTAAATCGGCACTTCATCGTCTTTGATGACGTAAGCCGGTCGGAAAATGATTCCTACCGTGTCTTTGACAATGGCGTCTACGTCCAATATGTCCGTTTTGATGCAATGGATCGTCTTGTTTTCATCGACTATTTTTCAGATACACGTCATCGACTAAAACGGGAAGAATATCTTGAAAACGGACAACTGTTCCAGATCATTCATTATTCCACGACGACGAACAAACCCGTTTCACGCCAGTTTCTTCACGGCAACGGCACCTGTTATTTAACGCTTTGGCACAAGATGAATTCCGTGGACTGGAGTCATCTGTTTTATTTCGGAAAAAACGAACAGCTCCAATTCAATGACCCTGCTGCTTTTTATACGTTTGCGCTCAATCAATTGTTGGCACAGTATCCGGCCGTCTTGTTGTCCTCCGAATTCAGGGATCGTCTACCAAACCTTCCTAAACGAAATCTGGATGCAGTCGTATTAGATGTCTCACACTCTGACATTCGGAAAATCGCATTCGGACACAGCAATCATTTTGTTGCGCCTTTTGATGAGACGACTTCCATCAGTGGTGTTTGGAATACCTTGTTTGAACGACTCGGTGAATGGAGCGCCATCATCACGGCGACGACACGACAAGCGACTCACATGACTCAAAAGTTTGGACACGATTCCCTGTTTCACTCGATTCCGCACGCTTTTACGAATCGGGTAGCAGGCAACATCGTGTCGGATGCGGTGAACCCAAATCGGTTTGTTGTCGTCTCACGGATTCAAGTCAAAAAAGATGTCGCGGAAAGTATCCGGGTCATGCGGCAGATCGTTGACCGTAATCCGCATGCGTTCCTGGACTTTTATGGCTTTGGATACAATGATCCGCTCGAAAAAGAACTGCATGCGTTGATCAAAGAACTGAAATTAACGGAACATATCCATTTTAAAGGCTTTGTGACCGACATGCAGGAAGCGTATGCAGGTGCAGTCGCAACACTCTTCACTTCCCAATCGGAAGGGTTCGGTATGGCGATTCTCGAAAGCATGAGCTACGGGATTCCCGTCATTGCTTACGATATTTGTTATGGTCCGGCAGAAATCATCGAAGATGGCGTGACCGGACGCCTGATTCCAAAACGGGAGACACAACAGTTGGCTGAAGCCGCCATCGACTTGATGGAGCATCCTGAAACACGACGAACGATGGGATTACGCGCAGTTGGAGCACTTGAACCGTTCTCCGATCAACAGTACGAAACCAACTGGGTGAACCTGTTAGACAAACTCGACTCATCCATGGTCTGATGCTTTACGTTCCCCTATATAATTGTTCAAAAAAAGTATCGTCTCGCCGTATCTCAACAGATTCGGCAGAACGATACTTTTTTTTACATCAAGCGACTGATAAACGCCGTCGCGATTCCAAAATAGACGAGTAACGATAAGATATCATTTAATGTCGTAATGAGTGGACCCGACGCAATCGCCGGGTCGATGTTCAGACGGTGCAGAATCAGCGGGATGATCGTTCCGGCAAGCGTTCCAAAAATCAGTGTGATGATCAGTGAACTGCCGACGACGAGACCGAGAATCGGATCGCCTTGCCAGACATAGGCGATGATGGCAATCAAAATCCCACATGTCACACCGATGATCAGACCGACACGCAGTTCCCGCATGATCAGTCGGGTGACGACCTTCTTATCGACTTCGCGCGTGATCAATCCGCGAACGACGACTGCAAGCGACTGTGTCCCCGTATTCCCTGTCATACCGGCGATCATCGGCATGAAAAAGGCTAACGCCACAACTTTTGATAACGTCTCTTCAAATTGACTGATGATCGATCCCGAGACCAGTCCGATGAATAACAGCAAAATCAGCCAGGGCAAACGACGTGTCGCCGCCGTCCAGGGTTTTGTATCAAAATCAATCGATTTACCGGACGCCGATAATTTTTCGATGTCTTCGTTTGCTTCTTCCCGCAAGACGTCAAGAGCATCATCCACGGTAATCAGCCCAACCAGGACTTGACCTTCGACGACCGGTAACGACACCAAGTCGTAACGCTCGAACATCTTCGCGACATCTTCCTGATCGGTCTCAGACGAGACACTGATGACTTTCCGGTCCATCACGTCCGCAATCCGTTCCTCGTTACTCGCGAGAATCAAATCACGGTACGAGATGACTCCGACGAGTTGACTCAGCTGATTGACGACATAGACGTAATTGATCGTCTCCGAGTATTCGATATAGTCCCGCATCTTCTCAACCGTTTCGCCGATCGTCGACTCATCCGTTACCCAAATGAAACGGTTTGTCATCAAGCGGCCTGCCGTCTCTGCCGGGTACGTCAGTAAGTTTCGAACAATCAATGCCTCGTCCTGACGCATACCGGACAGTAACCGATCGACTTCTTCTTTTGGTAATTCTTCCAGTATGTCCGCCAAATCATCATTTTCCATCAAGTCCATGACGTGACCTGCATGTTCGACGTCAAGACGTCGCAACACTTCAAGTTGCTGCTCCAGTTCTAACTCCTCGATGACGTCCGCGAGACGTTCATGATCGAGATAACGCAGCAGACGTTCTTGTTCGGTCGGTCCCAGTTCACCGTACCAGTTTGCTAAGTCATATGGATAGACTTCTTCAATCACTTGCTGCGCCTCTTCACGCCGCTCTTTCATTAATGCCTCAAGTAACAGCAACTTCCATTGTTGTTCCTCTGACTGACTCATCCTACCACCCCCACGTTTTCTCCTCTTCCATCTTAGCACGATGCTTTCAAAAGCACTTCTACGAAAGCAGTTGACATTTCTTTCGTTGCACCTTAAAATTTGCCTTAAGGAAACATTATTAGTCGGAAGAATAATCCGTGACAATAGACAAACTATTTTTTTAGTCTTTTTCTTGCCTTAGGGAAACATTTGTTTTCCCACTAAAATTCACGAAGGAAAGGAGCTTTTTGTATGTATGCAGTAGAAGTAGAAGGATTATCCGTTTCGTATTTCGAGACGACCGCACTCGAACAGCTCTCCGCCCGCTTCACGATGGGACAA
This sequence comes from Exiguobacterium sp. s128, assembly GCF_018618815.1. Taxonomy (NCBI): domain Bacteria; kingdom Bacillati; phylum Bacillota; class Bacilli; order Caryophanales; genus Exiguobacterium; species Exiguobacterium sp. s128. The sequence continues at coordinate 24,369 of NZ_JACSMT010000006.1, forward strand.
CTCGTAGGGATCATCGGTCCGAACGGTGCCGGAAAATCAACCTTCATCAAAGCCATCATGGGATTGATTCCGTCAGAGGCTACCACCATCACCTTGCTTGGTTTATCGACCAAAGAGGCTCGAACGCGTGTCGCTTATGTACCACAACGAAGTGCCATCGACTGGGATTTCCCGATTCGTGTCCTCGATGCCGTCCTGATTGGCTGTTATCCGAAACTGGGGCTGTTCAAACGACCACGTAAGCAACACCGGCAACTCGCCATGTCTTGCCTCGAACGGGTCGGAATGCAAGATTATGCGAACCGTCAAATCGGAGAATTGTCGGGTGGCCAACAACAACGCGTCTTTTTAGCCCGCGCCTTAGCACAAGAAGCAGAACTCTTACTGCTCGACGAACCATTTGTCGGTGTCGATGCCGGTAGCGAACGGGTCATCATCGACTTGTTACGCACGTTGCGTGACGAAGGCAAAACGATTGTCGTCGTCCACCACGATTTAAGTAAGGCTGCCGATTACTTTGATACCCTGTTGCTCCTCAATCGACGAATGATTGCCGTCGGATCACCCACTGATGTCTTACAGGCCAAAACGATTGAAGGCGCGTATGGAAACCCGCTCGCCTTCCTTCAGAAAGTCGAGGTCTCCTCATGAATTTCATCGATTTCATCCAAGCCATCACCGAATATGACTTTTTACAAAAAGCCCTCGTGACCTCGGTCATGGTCGGCATCATCTGCGGCGTCATCGGCTGCTTCATCATCCTGCGTGGTATGTCCTTGATGGGGGACGCGATCTCGCATGCGGTCTTACCCGGTGTCGCGATTTCTTATTTACTCGGCATCAACTTCTTTATCGGTGCCGTCGCGACAGGATTGTTGACGGCGCTCGGAATCGGATTCGTCAGTCAAAACAGCCGGATCAAAAACGATACCGCCATCGGGATTTTGTTTACGTCGGCCTTCGCCCTCGGCATCATTCTGATTTCGTTTCTGCGGAGCAGCAGCGATCTGTACCATATCCTATTCGGAAACGTCCTTGCGGTCCGCCCGAGTGACATGTGGATGACACTCGTCATCGGCATCATCGTCCTTGGTGCAATCTATCTGTTTTATAAAGAATTATTGGTCACCTCGTTTGATCCGACGATGGCAGCGGCCTACGGCTTATCGACACGATTGGTCCATTACCTGCTGATGACGATGCTGACGCTCGTGACGGTCGCATCGCTCCAGACGGTTGGTATCATCCTCGTCGTCGCCATGCTGATTACACCGGCTGCGACCGCGTATCTGTTAACGAATCGTCTATCCCGAATGATTTTCCTGTCGGCTGGTTTCGGGACGCTTTCTTCAATCATTGGTCTATATTTCAGTTTTACCTATAACCTCTCTTCCGGCGCCTCGATCGTCCTGGTCGCAACTGCCCTGTTTGCAGTTGTGTTCATCTTTTCCCCACGCCACGGGTTGCTTCGGAAGTGGAAATCACCTAAAAAGGAGCTTACGACATGACGTTTACACGATTCATCCCCTTGGCTGGTCTCGCCGTCTTACTGGCCGGCTGTTCTCCGGATTCTGCGGACGATGGAAAACTGCAGGTCGTCACGACTTATTCGATTTTAGAAGATATGGCACGTGTCGTCGGCGGTGAGCACGTCGACGTCCACAGCATGGTCAAGATCGGTGCCAATCCACATGAATACGATCCGCTTCCGACGGACGTCCGGAAGATGGCGGACGCCGATGTCGTCTTTTATAATGGCTTGAACCTCGAAGCCGGTGGATCGTGGTTCAACAAACTACGTTCGAGTACTAATAAAGACGGGAAAGACGCTCCGGTCTATCAACTGAGTAAAGGGGTCGATCCGAAATATCTGACGGCGGCAGGGAAAGAACAAGAAACCGATCCGCACGCTTGGCTTGATCTGAGCAACGGCATCCAGTACGTCGAAAACGTCAAAGACGGATTGATCAAAGAGGACCCAGCAAATAAAGCGGACTATGAAAAAAATGCATCCACTTATATCGAAGAACTCAAAACACTGGATACAAAAGCGAAAAAACGTTTTGCTGACATCCCGAAAGAACAACGGCATCTGATCACGAGTGAAGGCGCCTTTAAGTATTTCAGTGCCGCCTATGACTTTAAAGCCGATTATATCTGGGAAATCAATTCTGATAATCAAGGAACACCGGACCAAGTCCGGCGCATCGTCGATCTGATCAACCAACAGGACATCCCGGTTCTGTTCGTCGAGACAAGCGTTGACCGACGGAGCATGGAGACCGTCTCCCGTGAAACCGGTGTCCCGATTGGCGGCACACTCTACACGGATTCCCTTGGTGCAAAAGGAAAGGACGGCTCGACGTACTTGACGATGATGGAAGCCAATTTCGATACGATCGAACAACAATTGACACGCTGAGAACTGTCATCGAATCGCCATTCGTTTCTTTTCGATTCCCCCCTACTCCGACGTATACTAAAAGAACGACATCAAACGACGAGGGTGAGGAATGGCTATGCCAAGAAAAACAGGATGGATGATCGTCACGCTTTCAGCCAGTCTTGCGCTTGCTGCCTGCGGACAGGCGGAGCAAAAAACGGCATCACACACCGATCATGCAAAACATACGACACATGCGGGTACCGATCAGTTGGAACAGACAAGCTCCCCAACGCTTGCCCCGTCGTTCTTAAAAGAAACAGATTCTTCGACCCAGACGATTTATCTGTCTGTCGCAAAACATCAGGATCTTCTCGAGAAGATGCCCTGTTACTGTGGCTGTGGCGAGTCAGCTGGACATACGAGTAACTATGACTGTTTCATCGCGGACCAGACGGAAAGTGGCCAGACGACGTGGACGACTCACGGCATCACGTGCGGAACATGCCTCGATATTGCCGCGCAATCCATCGTCGCCTATCAACAAGGCACACCAATCAAACAGATTCGGGATGACATCGATACGGCGTATGCCAAGACGGGTGCGACACCAACTCCCACTCCCGCTCTCTGATTCAAAAAGCGGGGCTGACTCAAAAGTGAGGACCGTCTCTCGATTAAAAGGAATGAAGGGAGGTGCCCCCGTAAAAAGATGGGATCATCGGCCATTTGATTGATGGAGGACGGAAACGTTCATCCTCGACTCCTAGGGGAAAAGGAAGCGCGATTAGCGCTTCCGTCAGGAATAGGTAAGACCCGGCATGACCGCATGGAATGCAGGCTGCCGCGGCTTACCTTCCGCCCATGGAAAGCGAGGATGTCGAACCGTCCGTCACAAAGATTGATTTGGTCAGACTTATTTGCGGGAACGAGCTGTCGCATGAAGGACAAGTGGTTTCCCAGAAAGCAATTCCTCGAGTTGATAATACGTATGCGAACGGATCGGTTGACTCGTTCGAGGAAGATGGCGCAATTCATATGCCACTTCCAAAAGATAAAACTTATAGGTCTCGGCTTCTTCAAAACCAAAGCTGATCCGCCGTGCTTCTATGTAGCCCAGCAAACGTCGTTGTTGTTCGAGCGACAAGCGTTGCACTTGCGGGGCGATCAATTCACCCGGATGAAGGATCAGTTCCCGTTCTGTTCGATAAAGTCGATTCATGACCCCGTGTTCCCGTCGTAAGGCAATCAACTTGGCGGGTTGGTAGGAGCGGGGATAGGGATGCGCGTGGACCAGGTACCGTTCAATGATTGATTGGGTCGGGGCGGCCGGAAAAGAAATGATATCATGCATACGTTTCGACTCCTTTTTCATAGAATATACGCAATCTAGTTTACTACAATTTCCCAACTGGATTTTCGTATGCCTCAGGAAGGAAATCAGTTTTCAAGTTTTAGACCGGGTTTCGTTTTTGTTGGCGCGTGGAACAGTTTCAAAGATACTTATTTTTGAAAGGATGATGATCCGTGTCGCAAATGAAAGCAATCGGTTTCCAGCAACATTTACCCATCAAAGAAGCCAACAGTTTAATCGATCTCGAAATCGAGCGTCCCGTTGCACAAGGACAAGATGTACTGGTCGAAGTCAAAGCCGTCTCAATCAATCCGGTCGATACGAAAGTCCGTGCTCATGGTTCGGATGAGAGCGAACCTAAAATCATCGGCTACGACGCAGCCGGTATCGTCGTCGAAGTCGGCGATCAGGCTTCGCTTTTTTCCGTTGGTGACGAAGTCTATTATGCCGGTGCGATCAACCGCCCTGGTTCGAACAGTGATTTTCAACTCGTTGATGAACGCATCGTCGCGAAAAAACCAGGCCGTCTGACATTTAGTGAGGCAGCAGCCCTTCCACTGACGGCCTTGACGGCGTATGAAGCATTGACGGATCGTCTCCACCTGACGTTTGATGCCAAATCAAATCTCGAGAAGACGATGCTGATCATCGGGGCAGCAGGCGGTGTCGGATCGATTGCGACACAACTCGCGAACAAGGCCGGTCTGACCATCATCGGGACGGCTTCCCGACCGGAAACCATCGACTGGGCAAAAGCCCATGGAGCTCATCACACGATCAATCACCACGAAGACTTCCGCCAGCAACTCGAGCAGCTCGGGTATCATCATGTCGACTATATCTTTTGTCTGAACGCGACCGATCAGCATTTTGAGGCGATGGTCGATGTCATCGCACCGCAAGGCATGATTTGCAGTATCGTCGAAACGGACCAGAAACTCGACTTGAGTGCGTTGCAACAAAAAAGTGCGACATTTGTTTGGGAGTTCATGTTCACCCGCTCCTTGTTCGAGACACCGGACATGATCCGGCAACATGAAATTCTGACACAAGTCGCGACCTGGCTTGATGAAGAAACCCTTGAGACGACCGTCACCCAGACATTAATCGGTCTGAATGCAGCCAACTTAAAAGAAGCCCACCGACTTGTCGAGAGTGGCAAGACAATCGGGAAAATCGTCGTCGAGCAACAGTAACTAAAAACAGTTCTTCCTTCGATGAATACATCAGAAGGAAGAACTGTTTTTTAAGTTAACGGGTGTTTCGGCGTTTCATTGAAAAAACGATTGCTGCAAACAAGGACAATAACCCTCCCGCCCAACCGATCAGTGGCGCATATGAAAACGTATCCCGCAACAACATCCCACCGACAATCAGGATCGCAGCATCCGCTGCAAACAATACGGCTAAAAACCGAAAGTTCATTCAAATTTCCCCCTTTGAATATTTTTCTTCTTTCTTATTTCCCCTGATTTCTTACCACTCACACTCTGACGACATTTATTCATGAAACACATGGAGCAATTTTTGGTATGAATTTCTTGTATTTAAGATAATTTTCTAATAACGCTGTATTTTTAAGTCTAAAAAATGTACGATTACGGTAAGAAATAGGTATAGTACTTACATCTATTATTGAGCACGCTGAAGCAAAGGGGTATCCATAATTTATATGAGAAAATGGTTTAATCAAAAAATAAGTCGACAAATCATGTCTGCTTTCTACCTAATACTGATTACGCTTTCTGTTTCTTCGATCGCAGCATACTTTTATACGAATCATCAAGTAATGGATGCCAAAAAAAGTTTAGATGCCATCAGCGAACGACAAGAACGCGCTACGACCTTATGGGATAACTGGCAGTCCTTACAATATGAGATGCGTGGGTACATCGTCTTTGGTGACGATGCCGTGCTTGATCTCGTTGAGGAAAAAACGGCGGCTCTTGAAAAAGAAACGAAGTGGTTCGAACAAAATGGTACTTACCGGGCCGATCAACTCTATGCGTCCGATGTCCGTGCACTTTATACGTCCTACACGACGTTCGTGATGCCAAGCTTGATCAAATATGTCAAAGCCAAGCAAGACGGGACCGTCGACGAAGCATTCCTGCAAATGCCTAGTCTGACCTCGATGATGCCACAAGTGAAACGCGATCCGAATCGAAAGTTTAAGATGAATGCGTCCGATAGTGAGACGATGCGCCAAAACGTCAATACGATGGAGAGTGTGTTTACGAATTATCGGACTGATCTGCAAGCAAAAGAAATGATGGCTAAGGACAAGCTGGTCAAACAAACGAAATATGCGGAATGGATTTGGCTCATCAACCTCCTGGTCCTTTTCTTCGTCATCCTGTTGATCATCCGTCCGTTCATCGAGCGAACGACACGTCAAATCCAACTCCTTAGCAAGGAAAGTAAATTATTAGCGCAAGGACAACATACGGCTCCATTGATTCCGATTAGTCGAACAGACGAAATCGGAGAACTGAGTAAATCATTCCATCAGATGGCAACAGCCCTGACCGACAACAAACACCGGTTGATGTCGTCGAATGATAATCTGGAACAAGCCCTGCAGTTGACGTTACGCAACGAGGCACATTTAAAAATCCGGAATCAACTGACCGAGACACTTGCATCCCGTGATACCGTGACGGCTTACCCGGCCGTCATCGAAAAAATGGTCGAAATCACCGACTCGACGAATGGGTCGTTGATCTTTAAAGAAGGTACGACGGTCACGAATATCATTTCACATGCAATGACGGAACAGGAACAGGATGAACTGATTTCTACGATTGAACCCGTGATCCGTAAAGCACGAAAAGACAGAGTGCCGCACACCGCACAATTTGCGGAACGATCGTTTGCCGTCACACCCGTGCTTGACGCCAGTACGGATGAAATCATTGCGTATATTTATCTGATGCGTCTCCATCGTCCGTTTGACCGTCAAGAACAGGAAGAATTGGCCGCCTTCGCGCGGCAGCTTGCGTTATCATTACTGCGGATGCGGACGTTTGACGAGATTGGCCGGGAACGTGAAAAATCGGCTCGTCTGTTAAACTCCATCCGGGAGTCCATCCTCTATATCGAACCGGACGGACCGATGCAACTGATCAATCGTCCTCTGCTCGATTTATTTAATCATCCTTCTGCAACGGACTCCAAAGCAGATTGGTTGATTGAAGTCGACGACTCCATTACGAGTTTAAAATATCAAGTCGATCAACTGCCTGAGTTCGAACGCTATTTACGTCAAACCTTTGTCCATCGGGAAACAGGGGAAGGCATTACGTTTTCGATTGATCATGAAACACGGTTCATCAAGACCTATTCGGAAGAAATCCACTACGGCGGAAAATTCCGAGGCATTCTCCTTGTCTTGCGTGATGTGACAAAGGAAGTCGAAATCGATCGCATCAAAAATGAACTCGTCTCGACGATTTCGCATGAATTGCGGACACCTCTTTCCTCGATTTACGGATTCACGGAACTGATGATCCAGCGTGATTTACCAGCAAATCGGCAAAAGAAATATTTAGCAGCCGTCCATTCGGAAACGGAACGATTATCACTTTTGATCAACGATTTCCTTGACCTCCAACGCATGGAGGCGAATCACCAAAAATATACGTTCGAATCCTTTGACTTGATTCCGATGATGCAGGACTTGAGACAACTCCATAGCCTGTCTTCGTCCGATCATGACATCCAGATTTCCTCAGATATCCCGGTCCAGATCCTCCAGGGGGACTCGAAGAAAATCCGGCAGATGTTCGGAAACCTGATCAACAATGCCATTAAATATTCGCCGGCAGGAGGTCCGATTGAGATTCGATTGGAAGAACATCATGATCGTATGACAGTCGCCATCACCGATCATGGAATCGGGATTCCCGCTTCCGCGATGAGCGAACTGTTCCAGAAGTTTTATCGGGTTGATAATTCCGATACCCGTAAGATTGGCGGGACAGGACTTGGTCTCTCGATCTGTCGTGAAATCGCCCGGGCCCACGACGGCGAGATTCATGTTGAATCCATCGAAGGACAAGGATCGACGTTTACGGTTGAGTTGCCTCTGAATCCTCCACCACCGCTATAAGCAAAACCGCGCCAGTTCCTGATGGGACTGACGCGTTTTTTTGATTGCAATCTACCATGAATTATCACTACTAAAAACATCATTACTATACGTTGAAAAAATTAAAATTATCTTCAAAGTCAAATTATCTCAAAAAACGATTCCCTTTATATGTAAACGTCAAAAATATTTATTCTCATTTTCGTTATACTTAAACACGATAGAAAAACGAAGGAGGATATGAACATGAAGCCAGCTATTCAATACATGATGAAAATAATGACAATAATTTGTCTATTGGTAATAGGGTTAATCCTGCCGTCGAATTCCGTTAACGCAGAAAGTAAATTACCGTTGAATGGAACCACGAACGGAAAACTCACAGCACATCAAGAACTGGTTTACGCATTTACCTTGTCGAAATCCGGGAAATTGACACTCGATCTGAAATCATTCAGTGAAGAAGCAGACTTTCAATTGATTGATGATCAGGAAAACGAGATCATGGATTTGACTCTGCAAAGCGATGGGAAAACAGCGACACGGGAAGTGAAGAATTATCATTTGGAACCACGCAATTACCGTTTATTCATTAAAGATGATTCCTATTCAGGCCGTACAGGAAGTTTTGTGATTACAACCACTTTTAAAGAATCTAACGCAAGCGACATCGAGCCGAACAATGGAACAAGTGAAGCCCAGTTGCTGACATTCGGAAAGAAAACACGCGGCTTTATTTCCGAACAGGATGATCGTGATGTTTATAAGATCAGTGTACCGCGCGGAGGAAGACTGACTCTAGATACTTCTTCATACGTCAAAGAAGGTGCAAATCTTAGCTTAGTGGATGCTTACAATGAAGAGATTTGGAATAAATACTTAAGAAGTACCGAGTTGACTCCCGGAAAAGAGAATCAATCCATTTACTTGGAAAAAGGAGACTACTATTTCTTCGTTGATCGCGGTTATCCTGGCTATACCGGAATATACGAGGTGAATGCAACCTTTAAAGCCGCAAATAATAACGAGGTAGAACCAAACAACGGGAGTATCGAAGCAAAAAATCTCGCATTTTATAAAAAAATAACAGGATTGCTCTCATGGAATGACACGGACGATTATTACAAAATTACGATTCCTAAAAAGAGTAATGTCACATTGGATTTTTCGTCCTATATTGATGTAAATGCTACCGTTGAATTAATAAACGCCAAGAATGAAAATATATTCTACAAAGATGTCTGGGGAAAAATCAACACACCCGGACGGTTGATTCAGACATGGTCTCTGAATAAAGGAACTTATTATCTACGTGTTCATAACAATTATTATAATGGAATCTATCAGTTACAAGTCAAATCCAGCCATTTACTGCCGACGCTATCCGTTAAGCCTGTTAAAACAAGTTCAACGACTGTCAGTGGAGCAACTGAAAAAAATGCTTCTGTGACAACTAAGATCGGTAAAAAGACGTATAAAACAAAGGCGAATGCAAAGGGACAATTTAATATTAAAATCAGTAAACAAAAAGCCGGCACTCAGATTAAAATTTATTCTACAAACCAATATGGTACAACATACAAAACAACAAAAGTCACAAAATAAAATCTTTTGATGACCAAAAAACCGCGCTGTTTAGACTGACCTAGCAATATGAGACACATATAAAACACCTTGATTAGGCTGCCAGTACACCGTATTTTTTAGGTGTCAGGTAGCCTAATTTTTCTTGGATTCGTTCTTCGTTATAGTAATTTAAGTAATTCATAACTCGTTCATAGACCTCGTGGTCTCTTAGCGAATTGAATTTGACGTACTGGAACTCCTCGGACTTCAAATTTGAGTGGAACGATTCGATGACTGCGTTGTCCCAACAGTTTCCTCTACGAGACATGCTGCTTGTTAGATGGTTCTTCTGGACGAAATCTTGAAAGGCATATGACGTATAGACACTTCCTTGGTCCGAATGAATGATGACCCCTTTAACGTTCCTTATTCCATATCCCCTAAATTATTCCAAACTCCTGTTTTCCCCATCAAAAAACTCTTCCGCCTGAAACAGGGGAAGAGTTCGTCTGACAATTAATCGGCTTGTTTTTTCTTAAGAATATCCGTCACGACTTCATTCAGTTTCTGTTTGAAGACCGGTCCAAAGCTTTCGGCATACGTATTCGTCATATGACTGACGTCACGGTAGATGACGACATTTCCGATGACCGGACGGAATTCACCGTCGACGCGGAAGTAATCCGTCAAGTCGAGTTTGTAGAGCGACTTGTTCGTTTTTTCGAAGTTTTTCCAGTACGCTTCATCACGCTGGTTGACTTCGGCATTCATCTTCTTCGTCGTTTCTTCGATGCTCGTCGTTTCGAGCGACTCGAGGACGTTAAAGCTGTAACGGGGATTATCCCGTAGAGCCAAGCCGTCGATGCCGTACTCATCTTTGACGTACTGCATTTGATCGACCATCTGTTGGTGAATCTTATCTTTCGTCGCATCCGCCGCCGTGACGTGCGAGATGATGAGATCAATATCGGCATCCTTCAAATAGTCGAGGACGTTTTGATTCCAGATGCCTTTTAAGACATTATCATCATAGCCGGTCGAGAAGCGTGTCCCGGAACGGGTGATGTTTAGGATACGATATTTCTCACCTTTTGCGGCTTCGTGAATCGCTCCGAACCATTGCTCCGAATGCGAGCTGCCAACGAGAGCAATCGTTGCGATATAGTCTTTCGTTTCACCGTACTCACCGACTTTAACATCACTTTTACTCAATCCTTGGTTGCTGCCGTCGACATGGACGAGCGGCAAGTCGTCAAAAACGTTCGCATAGGACGGGAACGGATCGTGCTCCGGCATTTTGTCCGGATTCTTGACAGCCATTGCTCCCGGATAATCGCTTGCGCTGACCCCGTTCTTTAATTCCTGTTCTTCGAAATATTTCAGTCCGAAGAGTGACCCGATCAACAAGACATTGATGCTCATCATGAGACCGAGCTTCTTGAAGGCCGACCGGTCGACTTTCGCACTGCGGATCGGTTTTTCGATGTATTCCGTCATCAGGTAAGACAACAGAATCGACGACAGGATGATCAACGTACCCATCCAGAAACCTGGTGTTTGCTGGACGTTGTAGCGGTAAAACTCGAGCAGGACCCAGTGCCAGAGATAAATCCCGAACGCGATTCCACCGAGCTTGACCATCGGTTTCGAACCTAAGAAACGTTTGATGCCGAACGTCGTCTCGCGTGTTCCTGACAAGACGATAAACAACGCACACGTCATCGGCCACAGGGCGATGTAGCCCGGGAACATTTGAGAGACGTTAAAGAGAATACCGGTCAGGACAAGACCGATTAATCCGAGCCAGCCCATCAAAGTCGCCATCCATTTCGGAATATAAATCGACGACAAGTTGATGCAGAGCAGGCTACCTAAGGCAAATTCCCAAACACGCGTCATCGTGATGAAATAGGCCCACGGCTGATTCACTTCTGTTAAATAGATCGAATAGCTTAACGACGTAACGAACAACACTCCTAAAATCGTGTTGATCATCGGTTTGACGTTTTTGATCGTATACTTCTTGACCATCCATAAGATGAATGAGAACAGAACAAACCAAATCATATAGAACTGACCTTGAATCGACAGTGCCCAGAAATGTTCGACCGGCGACTTCATTTGACTCGCATCCAAGTAATCCGTACTCGAAATCGCCAGTTGCCAGTTTTGGTAGAAGAACATCGAGGCAACGACTTCACGAATCGTCTTCTCTAAAATCGACTGCGGTAATAAAAATGAGCTTAAAACAAGCACGACGGACAAAATGAACAAGACCGACGGCAGTAACCGTTTGATCAACTTCGTGACGTACGGTAAGAAACGAAACTCACCGGTCCGGTTGATTGTCGAGATGATCGATGTCGTAATCAGGAAACCGGAGATGACGAAGAAGACATCGACGCCGCCTGAGACACGATTGAACCAGATATGATAAACCGCGACGAGTAACGCGGCGACGACACGTAACCCTTCGATTTCCGGTCGAAACTGACTTTTGGTGTTGATGAGTTTTTGAGGCGGTGCTTCTTTTTGATTCAGTTGATTCATTTTACGTTAGCTCCTATACTATTTTTCTCACGACGAGACGAATGGAATTGAAAAAAATTCCTCCAACATTAAACACACACCAATTCATCCTAAAGTAAAATACTAATAAAATCCATCATAATAGTAATTACTTTTGCGTTTCTTTTATCATCGGCCACGACAAACACGACTCTTCTGACAACGAAGGGTCGTGTTTGCATATAGCTCATTTCACGGTTAACGTAAACGTCTTGCTCTTACGTAGTTTGATGGATTCCGCATGGACCGTCACACGTGTTCCCCGTTTTTGTTTCGGGAACGTCATCGTCTGTGTTTTTCCGGTTGCGATTTTCGTATACCGCTTCTTGTTGATCGTCACGACAATCGTCTTGCCCTTGGTCGCTTTGACTTTCCATGCCGTGCTTGCCGGACTTAACGCCGTCGTGTACGACTTTAGTGTCGGATTACTAGCAGCGACGACCCGTTGCTCGGAAACTTGCAGTTGCGTTCCTTTCCGCGTCACCAGCTTGACGACTTGACCGACTTTTAACGGTTTCGTCGGGATGGCGAACATCCGTGTTTTCTTCCGGTCGATATACGCTGTGTATTTGCCGTCGATGTAGAGTTTTCCGTAGGAAGCGCCCCAATCGAGTGCACCGTCAATCGTCTTCTGTTCGTCATTTAACGGGTTATTTAATGTACTAAATAACATCACGCTGTCTTTTAAAGAAAGTGATTTCGAGACGTAACTGCCGGAGCGGACAATCCGGTACTCCGCCAGTTGATCTGTATAGGGAATCGTTATTTCTGTTTTCTTGATTGCCGGCACGGCTGTGATTTTTTTCTTTCCGTAGTAGACGGTATACGTTCCGCCGTCAGTTTTACTCTCCAAACGGTACGTGAAGGTTTTGAAATTCGTATTTGTCGATTGGGTCACACGCGGTACTTCGTATCCGACGACCGTCCGTTGTACCGTCATTTCCTTATCAAATACATTGCCGCCACCGATTGTAAACGAGATTGGTTGCCCGAGCAGTCCCGTCGTGCCAAGTGGAAGGGTCAGCATCCCTTTCTCATCCGATACCACACCGTTGATGCGTGTTCCGTCCTTGCGGAAGACACTGACTGGCACATCGGCCTGCCCAAGATCAATCCGGTACGTATAGAGACCTTCTTTGACTTCTTTCAGTTGATTGAGTGTTGCCGTCAGGTATCGTTTGTGTTGATAACGCGTCGTATCTTTCAGTACGACACCTGTTTCTGTCGTATAAGCGACGGTATACTCCGTATTATAAATCCGCTTTTGACTTGTCGGAATCCGGACACCGTTCTCCTGGTCAACGTCTCCCGTAAACGTAACATTCTGAAGCGCAAGCGGCTCCGTCGTCCCGTCGATTCTTGTCAGCTGAATATCCGGCGTCAACGGCGTCTTCTCCAGAAACACGGTATCCGCTTTCGTCCGATCATCAATCGCGATCGGTTGGCGTAAGTACTCTTTAAAGTCGAGTAGCGTCGTTTGTCCGTTCGCCCGGTAAATGGCACGTCCGTCGGTCAGGACTTCTTGTGCTAACTCATCGGAATAGTCGACCAGTGTCTTGACTTGTCCTGTTTGCTTGTCCAGATAATACAGGGAAGACGAACGGTTATCGTCTTTCGTCTCATCTTCTTCCGTTAGTTGCATATACAAACCGTCTGCCGTCTCATAGGCTCCATGGACAAATTGATCCGTCCGTTTATTCGGTAAGGCATACGTCTGACTGGTTTCCACATTCCGGATCACGGCTGTCTTGCTGACATCAAGCATCCAGTCCCCTGTCAGCGGATAAAATTCAATTACATCGATGGACCGAACTTTCGTAAACGTTCCATCTGCCTGCACATCATACCAGTCCGCGACACCTTCCCGTATCAAGGAAAAGCGGTTTGGACCAACCCACTGAACGGACGGATTGCGTTCATCCTTCAACGTATCACGGATGACGAATTGGTCTCCCTGTCGCTCCAGTACATGAAACGTATCCCAGCCTGACCGTGCCACGAGATGATCTTGATCGAGAACCCGTAAATACTCCAGATCTTTCGGGATATCCATCTGTTCTGATGTCCCGGTTTTGGCGTTCATGAAGTAATATGGCTTAATGTTTTCATTGTAATAGTCTTGGAATAAGAACAACGTCTTGTCAGCAGAGTTCGCCCGAAGGAACATATACGGCGATACACCACTTGGATACGGCGTCGTTTGTTTCGTTTCCAAATCATAAAATCCGATGATCGCCTGATCATTCTTTTTGATGTCATACGGGGCAGCTTCAGTCAGTGTCGTCAGCGTCAACCAGGTTCCGCAGACCAGTGCGGCACTCCCCATCCAATGTTTCCAGTTCATCTATGTAGAACATCCTTTCAAAATGCAGTGATTAATTCTATTTTATTCCATTTATTTTAACTGTTCAGATGTTTTTTGATACATCAGGTCAATGACAAACACATCCTAACCGATTCAAACGTTCGTTCTCATTTAGTTGAGGGTATAGACTACTTCACAACAATGACGAACGTTAGGAGAATATTATGATCGTATTTGGTTACGCCCTCTACTTATTGTTAGGCACGTTAAAATTCGTGCTGTTCAGCTTTTATACCAACACCGCTTTTCCGGTTGACCTCTTTTTGATGAACCTCGGCGGGATGTTCGTGCTGTCGAGTTGGACACTGTTGATCCAGTGGAAAAAACGCCGTTGGATTTGGCTCGGTCTTTTAATCGCCCACAGTTTTCTCTTGATTTCCGATCTGTGGTACTACCGCTACTTCGAAGATTTCCTGTCAGTCTCGTTGATGTCGCAGATGTTGCAGATGGGTGATGTCAGCAGCGGTTTCGCCGCTTTGATCGTGCCGACCGACTTCCTGTTGTTTGCGGACAGTCTGATCTTCTTAGCGATTCTTTTCTTTACGCGTAACAAGACGTTTGCCGTCACGAAAAGCAAACGCCAAAAGACAGCAGGTCTTGTCTTCCTCACGGGTGTGATCCTGTTTGCTGCGCCAGTCACCTACAGCGTCGTCAAAGAAGACCAACGGCTCAGCCAGTCAGTCTCTGACATGCGGGACTATTATCAGCTCGGTTTCTGGGGGTACCATGGACTCGATCTGCTCCGCGGAATCCAAAAGGCAATCGCTCCGGACGAAGCCTTGACCGCGTCTGAGCGTCAACGAATCGAGGACAACTCGACTTCAGCCGCAAACGGCGTCACGAAAAAACCGAACATCATTCTCGTCCAACTGGAATCGTTCCAAGAATCGGTCATCGACCAAACCGTGAACGGTCAAACGTTGACACCGAACCTGAATAAGTTGAAACAAGAATCGCTGTACTTCCCGTCGTTTTATCATCAGACCCATGAAGGGCGGACTTCGGACGCGGAATTCATCACGAACACGTCTCTCTATCCGTTGAAATCGGGTTCGGTCTACACCCGGTTCCCCGATAATGAATTCGGAGCGTTGCCTGAATTGTTGCGCGACAACGGATACGATACCGCTGCCATGCACGCCTATGAAAAAGGATTCTGGAATCGGGATCAAGTGTATCAGAATCTGGGCTTTGATCACTTCTTCAGCCAAAAGGATTATCCCGATCAACAAGAAATCGGGATGGCGTTAAACGATAAACAGTTTTTGACGACATCGATCGAGCATATGGAAACACTCAAGGAACCGTACTTCTCGTTCCTCGTCGCCCTGACAAGTCACACCCCGTATGAGATTCCAAAAGACAAACGGGAGCTTGATCTGTCCGGTTACGAGGATCCCATGTTGAAACGTTATTACCAGACCGTCCATTATGTCGACGAAGCCGTCGGACAGATGGTCAAGGAGTTGAAGGCAAAAGATATGTGGGACGAGACACTCGTCATCTTTTACGGGGATCATGATAGCGGCTTGACGAACGAAGGCAGTGAGATGCAACGGGAACTCGGTGTCGATAGTGCCGTGGAATCCTTTGCACTCGACCGCCAAGTCCCGTTGTTCATCAAAAAACCAAATCAAGATACGGGACAAGTCATTCAGGAGAACGGCGGACAAATCGATATCGCCCCGACGATCGTCGATTTACTCAATCTCGAGTCCCCGTATATGATGGGCAACTCCCTGCTTGATGACGAACCGAATCTGACCGCTTTCCGCGACGGTTCGTTCCGTTACAAGGACTACTATTACGAAGCGAACCTGACGGAAAAAGCCGGCAACGGTATCTGTTATGACGTCTCGACGAAAAAACAGGTCGACCGTAAGATGTGCCAGTCGCAAACGAAACAAGTACGAAAAGATTTGCGTCTGTCGGATGCGATCATTGAAAAGAACGGATTGGAGTAAAAAAAGACGGAACCGGATTAAAGTCCGGCTCCGTCTTTCTTTTGACTGTTGATGCATTTGAATTGTACAGATCAAACGCCAAATTCGAGATGCTCATCTAACCACTGCGTTTTTTTGTTAAACAGGACACTGCACCTCGACTAAATGACACAATTGAATAGTCCAGTGAAAAAATTGCTCTGTCTACCATTTCTCTTATTGATAAGCGATAATTGCCACTATGACAAGGATTAAAATCGGCGAGTAGAACAAAGCCAAAGTCTTCGATAAAAATACCGACTTTATGCCCTCAGTTTCCGTTTCATATTGGCGGGCATTTAACGAAAAATTAATTTCTTCATTGTTGAGTCTGGCCACTCGTTCGTACATTTTGACATATTTTCGTTCCTCATGAAGATAAAATGCGTCCAGAACCCAAAAGAATAGAGCTGATACCAGAGGCAGGAGCATAAAATCGATGTTCATATCCTTGACGTTAGCAAAAGCCAATAATCCAACTACAAGCGTCACTGTCCATCCTTTCAGTAAGAACGAATTCGATGCCATGCGTGTTATGACGTTTTGAATCATTTCAAGATGCTTCATTTTCTCTTCCATTTGCATTCATCTCCTGTGATAGTTATTTATGATAAGTCTTAAATTTTAGCAAATCCTTAATCTCGTATAAGCTATCGAGTGGATAATGATTTGGTTGATTACGGAACGCAAACAGTATCCGGTTTTCACTGTACTTTTTTTCCCAATCCAGAAGGTCATCCGTGGATAGCGGTGTCAGGTGGTCGAGGTCTGCATCATAAACGATGTTCAATTTATTACGAGAGGCTTCAAACTCCCGAGACTTCTTTATCTCCTCAGATCGCACTAGTTTCTTCTTCCGTAACATTTGCGATATCACAATCTCATTATAGATCCATGGCGATTTCGTTTTGTCCTCGACAGCATCACGAGTTGTGATAGAGTTTGGTGTATTAACGAAGATAAGGCACTCAGCTTTATCCATCATTTTTGTCAATGCAGATGATAGCATCATATGCACATGGCTGGTCGAAAAATTCCTCTGATTGTAATTGTACGTATCACCTGTTTCATTTTTACAGTACTTATCATCAATTTTTTTCAGAAGTTCATCGGCATATCCCCAAACACACGAGTCGATAAAAGAAGTCAGTCCGAATTTATCCTCTAACATGGCCGCAAATGCCATGATGAGCTTTCGATCCCCATGGGAGTGAGAAAGAAATATATCTGCTTTTATCTCTGGAAACCAATCATCTTGTAACGCCGATCCGTCCAGACTCCCGTCATCTAGTACAAAACAATCCAATTTCTTTTGGACTTGCTTCTTTTGAATATTAAAATTCGCTTCTCCTGCGCCCTTATAGACCGAAAGAATTTTATCGTCCAACCCCTGCAAGTTAAACCCAACAAACATGGTGATTCCCCCTTTTATGAACTATTGTAGTTTGCACGTAAAACGTATCCTTTTGAATTCATAATTGTCAATAAATCCACCACCTATTTTTATACTTTTTATGGATTTAATTAGTTCAAGAAAATCCACGTTTCTTTTTGGGTCAAAACTATTTAACTTGTTAAAATGAATACGCTAATCATCCTTTTTTGTAACATATACATGAAAAAGGTCTTTCATCAGCTAACTAAACTGATGAAAGACCTTCTCTATTTAAATGACTTATGATGCTTTTTTACATCATTCCGCCCATTCCGCCCATTCCACCCATGCCGCCCATATCAGGCATTGCAGGTGCACCGGCTGGTTCCGGTTTATCAGCGATGACCGCTTCTGTCGTCAAGAACATCGCTGAAACAGACGCTGCGTTTTGAAGGGCTGAACGCGTCACTTTCGCCGGGTCGACGATTCCAGCTTCGATCATGTCGACGTACTCGTTTGTCGCGGCGTTGTAGCCCATTCCTTGTGCTTCATGCTTGAGACGTTCGACGATGACTGAACCTTCTTGACCCGCGTTTTCCGCGATTTGACGAAGTGGTGCTTCCAGCGCACGAAGAACGATGTTGACACCTGTCGCTTCGTCGCCAGTCGTTACCGAAAGAATCGATTCGACGGCTTTCGTCACGTGGATGAAGGCTGTTCCGCCACCGGCAACGATTCCTTCTTCGACGGCTGCACGTGTCGCGTTGAGCGCATCTTCAATCCGGAGCTTGCGTTCTTTCAGTTCCGTTTCTGTTGCTGCGCCGACCTTGACGACAGCTACGCCGCCTGCGAGTTTCGCGAGACGCTCTTGCAGTTTTTCACGATCGAAGTCGCTTGTCGTTTCTTCGATTTGTGAACGAATCGTACCGACACGGGCTGTGATCGAATCACTGTGTCCGTTTCCTTCGACGATCGTCGTGTTGTCTTTTGAGACGACGACTTTCGACGCGCGACCGAGTTGCGTGATTTGTGTTTCTTTGAGATCAAGACCCAACTCTTCTGTGATCAACTCTGCGCCTGTGATGATCGAGATGTCTTCGAGCATCGCTTTACGACGATCTCCGAAGCCTGGTGCTTTGACCGCAACGGCGTTGAATGTACCACGGAGTTTGTTGACGACGAGTGTCGCGAGTGCTTCGCCTTCGACGTCTTCCGCGATGATCAAGAGTGGTTTGTTTTGTTGGACGACTTGCTCAAGGACCGGCAGGATTTCCTGGATGTTCGAAATCTTTTTGTCCGTGATCAGGATGTACGGGTTCTCAAGAACCGCTTCCATCTTATCGGAATCCGTGATCATGTATGGTGATGCATATCCACGGTCAAACTGCATCCCTTCGACGACATCAAGTTCCGTCGTGAAGCCGCGTGATTCTTCGATCGTGATGACACCGTCCTGACCAACACGTTCCATTGCTTCCGCAATCAATTGACCAACTTCTTCGTCAGCAGCCGAAATCGCCGCAACTTGTGCGATCGCTTCTTTGCTTTCGATTGGTTTTGCGATGGCATGAAGTTCTTCGACGGCACGACGGACTGCTTTTTCGATTCCTTTACGGATGACCATCGGGTTTGCGCCCGCTGTGACGTTTTTGAGTCCTTCACGGATCATCGCTTGTGCGAGGACTGTTGCTGTTGTCGTACCATCCCCTGCGATTTCGTTCGTTTTCGATGCCACTTCTGCGACAAGCTTCGCTCCCATGTTTTCGAAGTGGTCTTCCAGTTCGATTTCTTTTGCGATCGTCACACCATCATTCGTGATGAGTGGTGAACCGAATTTACGTTCGAGAACGACGTTACGTCCTTTTGGTCCGATCGTCACTTTGACTGCGTCCGCTAATGCGTCTACTCCACGAAGCATCGCCCGGCGTGCTTCTTCACTGAATAAGATATCTTTTGCCATGACTGAAATCCCCCTTTGATTAGTTTGCTACTGCTAAAATATCGCTTTCGCGTAAGATTAAGTATTCGTTGCCATCGACTTTCACTTCTGACCCTGCGTATTGCGCATAGATGACGTGGTCCCCGACATTCACTTCAAGTGGTACACGGACACCCTGCTCCGTCACACGGCCTGTACCGACAGCGACGACTTTACCCTCTTGCGGCTTTTCTTTCGCTGACCCAGGAAGAACGATTCCTCCGAGTGTTGTTTCTTCTTTTTTAACGACTTCGATCACGATGCGATCACCAAGTGGTTTTAACATGCGAAACATCCTCCTTGAACATGACTGTTTTTTAGCACTCACTTAATTGGAGTGCTAACATATTTTTATCTTAAACGGTTTTCGGTTGGAATTCAAGCCCGAACCCTTATCCGTTTTCCCGAAATCGACATCTTTGAACCATCACCATTCGTGCGCCCGGTCGGTTTGTTTGTTACAATCGGGACAGTACCTTCATTACAAAGGAGCTGTGTCCTAACCGATGAAAAATTCCGTCAATCTGCCGTTCAACATGGCAGAGAAGTGGCAAATCCGTCACGTCATTCCGATTGTGATTTATTTAATCGTTCAACTTGTCCCAGCAACCTTCCCGAGTTTCCTGTCAAAAAGCCAGATCCCGAGTGTGCTCGGCTGGTGGCTTGCGATCGGTTTTACCGTAGCCGTGATTGTTTCCTTCTATTGTCTACGTCCCGATTGGCAGAAGTGGAAAGCAGAGGGCAACCAAACCGATACGATGGATACGTTAAAGTGGATCGGGATCGGGATTGTCCTGTTGTACGTCTCTCTGATCAGCGTCAATTTGGTGGACGCCTGGCTGTCAGGCGGGATTGAGAATATCGCGAAATCGCAGAATACGGATGAGATCATGAGAGCGATCCAAGTCATTCCGATTCTCCAAGTGATGGTCGTCCTGCTCGGTCCGATCATGGAAGAGTTTCTGTTCCGCCACATCATGTTCGGAAACTTGTCGACGAAATTGAATTTCATTTTCAGCTTTGTTCTCAGTGGCGTCATCTTCGGTCTGATCCACGGCGACAACAAGTTCTTGATTTACGTCGCGATGAGTTTCGTCTTCTCACTTGTCTTCGTCAAGACCCGCCGTATCATTGCTCCGATCGCGATTCATGTATTTAATAATGGGATCGTTGTACTTGCCCTTTACGCAACGACTTAATTAACGAAAGGTAGTGTTTTCATGCGACAAGGTTCAAACTTCATGGCTGTTTTCTATGCCATCTTCGGTATTCTGTTCATGTACCTCGCTTACAGTAATTCCATCGAGGCAGGAACGGTCTTCAACTTCTGGACGATCCTCTTGACGCTGTTCGCAGCGGTCGACTTTTACCGTCTGTACCTCATCTTCCGCTTCCGGATGGCAGCAAAAAAGATAATCAAGAAAGAACAGGAAAAAAAGGACGACAAGAAATAATGCAAAATGAGATCGCCGAGTAAAATCGGGGATCTCATTTTTGTTTTACTGATCACGTTAAGCAATGTAACGATGCGATAAAAGTAAGGTGTCGTGTGTTCATCGCCCGACTTCTACGGGAAAAGGAAGCACCGCTTCCGTCAGGAACAGGCGAGACCCGGTCGTCAGAGACGACCGCGGCTTGCGTTCCGCCCGAGAAAAGCGGGCGTGACAGACACGACACTGTATCCAGTGAACACAAAAAAAGACCAGATGACGAGTCATCTGGTCTGCTGTCCTAATATTATGCACTCTTGATTTGATCCTTCTTACCTTCCGTCGACATGAACTCATCGAGTTGATCGGAGTCGAGGACCCCTTCCCATTTCGCGATGACGAGTGAAGCGAGCGTATTGCCTGTTACGTTGACGACAGAACGCATCATATCCATGATCCGGTCGATTCCGGCGATGAAGGCCAGACCTTCAGGCGGGATCCCGACTGTCCCGAGCGTTGCCAGTAAGACGACGAACGAAACCCCAGGTACAGCTGCCATCCCTTTTGACGTCAACATCAAGACGAAGACGAGCGTCAACTGTGTGCCGATCGATAAATCGATGTTGTACATCTGCGCGATGAACAAGGCAGCCATTGCTTGATAAAGTGCTGATCCATCCAGGTTAAACGAATAACCGGTCGGAACGACGAAACTGACGATCGATTTCGGAACACCCATCTTCTCAAGTTTCTCCATGACGCGTGGTAAGACCGTTTCCGACGATGCCGTCGAATACGTCAGGAGTAACTCATCTTTGAAGACACGGACGAAATCCGACACGCGGATCCCGACCCATTTCATGATGGATCCAAAGACGATGACCATGAACAACAGTGCTGTCACATATAAAGTAGCAATCAGTTTGAACAACGAACCAAGTGATTCGATTCCGAATGTCGAAACGGTCACCCCAATCAAGGCGAAGACACCGAGCGGCGCAAACTTCATGACGATGTTAACCAAGTTGAACATCGCTGCTGCAACCCCTTCAAAGAAGCGGACGACCGGTAACCCTTTTTCTCCCGCAAATCCGACACCGAGTCCAAACAGGACAGAGAAGAAGATGATCGCAAGCATATCCCCACGCACCATCGCGTCCAAGATGTTCGTCGGAACGATGTTGACGATTTTTTCAACGAGTCCCTGATCTTGAGTCGTCTCTTCCGTCTCGACATAGGTCGAGATGTCCGTCTTGTCGAGTGTCGCCATGTTGATGCCGGCACCCGGCTCGACGAGATTTGCTGCAAACAAGCCGGTAAAGATCGCGATCATCGTGACGATCGTAAAGTAACCGAGTGTCTTGACGCCAAGACGTCCAAGACTTTTCGGACTACCGACCGACGAAACACCGAGAACGATTGTCGTAAAGACGATTGGAACAACGATCATTTTCATCATCCGGATAAAGATGTCACCGATTGGCTTCAGCCACTCCGCAACGTATGGATTCCCGTAAAAGACACCGCCGACAGTGATCCCGAGAATCAATCCGATTAAAATCTGCCAAGCAAGACCAATGGGCTTGCGTTTTGTTGTTACCATATAAATTCCTCCTACTCTCTTGCAAAAAAAACACAATAAGAGCATTTTGTCCTAAAGACAGAGCGTTGTCAAACCTATCTGTTATAGCACAATACAAAAAAGACATAGCTTTCATTTGAAAAACAGAAACCATCTAAACAGTATTCATTTCATTTTAATGGTTTTGATTGACCCTTTCCTGAATCTTAATTAACCCACGAGCTGATTATATATTTTACTGACTCGTTATTTAAAACCCTCCCCTCTCTATAAAAACGAATCACTTATACTAAACGTACGGTTCTTCACTGGAATCGAACGGGCAAACCCACAGAAATGTGGTGGCGCAAAACTATAGGGGCTACCGCTTCAAGCTATGCTTGCCAGTTACCGAAATTCAAAAAAGGAGACTACACAACATGAAAAAAATGAATTATGTAGTAACTGCCGGTCTTGCTTGTACTTTAATGCTCACTCCGCTCGGCTCAATCGACGCCAAGAGTAAGACATCGAAGTATGACCGCAACAAGAATGGGATCCATGACAGCTGGGAAAAGAAGTACAAGCTCAAAGGAAAGAAACTGGCCCAGCAAGATACAGACCATGATGGGTTAAGTAACTATACAGAATATAAACTCGAACTTAGTCCACGAAATCAAGACAGCGACCGGGACCGTATTAGTGACGCGAACGAAGATACGGACCGAGATGGCTTAAGTAACACCATTGAACTCGAACTTGGAACGAAACCCTATACACGTGACTCCGATCGCGATGGTATCCTCGATGGCAAAGAGCGCAATCAGGCCGGTCATCGGTACGAAGACATGTTGAAAAAAATGAAGATCAAACTCGCAACAGAGACAACAGAAAGTCAGATCGAGTACCACTTCAAAAAGAAAAAGAGTCATCTGCGTGTCAAAACGAATGATGCCACGGTCGATGAAGCCCGTGTGCGTCAATTGATTCAGTTCATTGAATCGAATCCGAAAATGACGGAAGAAGAATTACGCGCACAGCTCATCAGCCTGTTCGCACTTTCAGGTTCTTATCAATTGAAAATCGAACTCGAGTATTTCAATCGTGCAGAAACGAAATCCGAGCATCGTCATGTCGACGAAGATGATCAAGATACGGATCAGGATGATCAGGGTCAGGACGAAGACGAAGATGACGATGACCAGGACGACGATGAAGACGATGAAGACGAAAATGAGGAAGATGACGATTAACGACTGAACGAACCAAAAAACACCTGCTTTTCAGAAAACCGATGTCCATGTGACAAGGTCGAACTGAAAGACAGGTGTTTTATTTTTTCACTTCTGATTGACCATTTCCTGAATCAGTTCCCGGTTCCGTTTCTTAAAGACTTCATTATGGGAAGAAACCATCGCGACTTTTGCTGCGTCCGGTTCGATGAACTTTTTCGCCCGGTTGACGGCATTCGCCGCATCCTGGAACGCCCCGGAAATCAGGTGGACTTTTCCGTCGTGCGACAAGATATCACCTGCCGCATACAAGCCGGGAACACTCGATTCACTCGATGCCGTTCCTTCAATATAGAAGTCATCGACCTGCTTCAACTCCAGTTCACAGTTCGCCAGTAACTCGGCGTCCTGTTCGTAGCCGTGGTTGATGATGACCTCATCAATCTCAAGGGCCAACGTTTCATTCGTCGCACAATCGATCAGTTCGACGGAAGCGATCCGGTGATGGTCGTCACTGGCGATTAATTTATGGATCGTCGTATTCAGGAGACAAACGGCGGAACTGTTCACGAGTTGCTCGACTTGCGCTTCATGCCCCTCGAAGCAGTCTTTCCGGTAGGTGACATAGACTTTTTTCGCGACCGGTTCGAGTTCATTCGCCCAGTCAATCGCCGAGTTGCCGCCGCCGGAAATGATGACGGTCTTGTCTTTAAAGCGTTCAATCGATTTGACGGTGTAGTTCAAGTTCGACACTTCATACCGTTCCGCGCCCTCGATCTTCAATTTCTGCGGATTGAGGATTCCGCCGCCAACCGCGACAATCACCGTTTTCGAATAATGAATCATTCCTGATTCTGCTTCTAAGACAAAGTTCCCAAAAGCGTCCTTTGTGATGGAGATGATTTTTTCATTGAGATGGACCATCGGATTAAACGTCAGTCCTTGTTCGACGAGCTGTGCCATCAACTTCGCACCGGTAATCGGCGGCTGACCGCCAACGTCCCAAATCATCTTTTCCGGATAGACGTGAATCTTGCCACCCAGTTCTGCCTGATATTCGATCAATTTTGTCTTCATTCCGCGTAGTCCACTATAGAAAGTAGAGTATAACCCGGCCGGGCCTCCACCAATTACCGTTACATCAAACAATTCCTGTTGCTCCATCTCAATCACTCCCTCACGATTCAATACGACTGATTATCATTCTCATTCCCAATAATAACGTGAACATGTCTTGAAGACAAGAAAAAATGTTGACAGCGTTTTTATGAAACTGGTATGGTTAGGTGGACGATAGTGATAATCATTATCAATGAAAACGGTTTTAACCGAGAAGGAGTCTGTGCGTATGGTACGTCTAGCAACAGAAGAAATCAGCATCGGTTACGGAGACCGTACCATCGTCAAAGACTTGACGGTTCAGATTCCCGATCGACAAATCACGACGATCATCGGGGCGAACGGCTGCGGAAAATCAACTTTACTCAAGGCGATGACCCGGATCATTCCCCATCAATCGGGACGCGCATTACTCGATGGTCTCGATATTGCCAAGGAAAGTACAAAACTGCTTGCCCGGAAAATGGCTATTCTGCCCCAGACACCGGAAAGCGCAAGTGGTCTGACGGTCGCAGAGCTTGTCTCATACGGTCGCTTTCCTTATCAGAAAGGGTTTGGTCGTTTAACGAAACACGATTACGAGATCATTGATTGGGCGCTCGAAGCAACGGATACGATGGCGTTTAAACATCGTCCGGTCGACGCTTTGTCCGGTGGTCAGCGGCAACGCGTCTGGATCGCGATGGCGCTTGCGCAAGAGACGGACATCATCTTTCTCGATGAGCCGACAACCTATCTTGATCTCGCGCACCAGCTCGAAGTCCTCGAGTTGCTCGAACAACTCAACCGGACGGAAGGTCGGACAATCGTGATGGTGTTACACGATTTGAACCAGGCGGCACGTTTCGCCGATTACATCATCGCTATGAAACATGGTGAAGTCGTCAAAGCCGGAACGTGTGAGGAAGTCATCTCAAAAGACGTCCTCAAAGATGTATTCCATATCGATGCCGAAATCGGTCGTGATCCGCGCACGCATAAACCGATGTGTGTCACCTACAACTTAATTAAGGGAGATTGAATCATGAAAAAGCTTTTATTACCGGTTCTTTTATTGTTAACGCTTGTGATTGCCGCATGTGGCAATACGGAGAAAAAAGAAGAGACATCGTCTGCCGATACAAAAAAAGAAACGATTACCTATAAATCCGAAAAAGGTGACGTCGAAGTCCCGGCTGATCCAAAACGTGTCGTCGTCCTGGCTGGTTTCGCCGGTAACGTCATGGCGCTCGACGTCCCGCTCGTCGGTGTCGACTCGTGGTCAAAATCAAATCCGAAATTTGACCTGAAAGACGTCCAAGAAATCTCAGAAGAAAACGTCGAAAAAGTCATCGAACTCGAGCCGGATCTCATCATCGGATACGATACGACAAAAAACATCGATAAATTTAAAGAAATCGCACCAACTGTCACGTACACATACGGCAAAGTCGACTACTTGACGCAACACATCGAAATCGGGAAATTGCTCAACAAAGAACAAGAAGCACGCGACTGGGTCAAAGACTTCAAAACACGTGCAGCAGACGCTGGAACAGAAATCAAAGCGAAAATCGGTGACGATGCGACAGTTTCTGTCATCGAAAGCTTCGACAAACAACTCTACGTCTTCGGCGACAACTGGGGCCGCGGCACAGAAATCCTCTACCAAGAGATGAAATTGAAAATGCCGAAAAAAGTCACAGAGATGGCGTTAAAAGACGGCTACTACGCGTTATCACCTGAAGTCTTACCTGAATATGCAGGCGATTACCTGATCTTCAGCAAGACAGCAGAAGCGGATAACTCGTTCACGGAAACGGACACATACAAAAATATCCCTGCCGTTAAGAACAAGCAAGTCTACGAAGTCGATTCAAAAGAATTTTACTTCAACGATCCACTCACATTGGAACGTCAACTGGAGTTCTTCAAGAAAAGTTTCCTTGGCGCGTAACGTATACTAAAGGAGGGAGCCTCAATGCTCCCTCCTTTTTTGGATTCATACAAACTGGAGGCGATACCTGTGTCATCCGCTCGACTACCATTTGGATTAAAAATTTCATTCGGACTGGTCCTCTTCGTCGTCATGTTCTGGATTTCGATGACGTTCGGTGCTGCTGATACGTCAATCCGTGAAGTCTGGAACGCCTTGACGTTTGGTCCGCTCAACGATAAAGCAAAAATCATTCAAGAAATTCGCCTCCCGCGGGAACTCGCCGCGATTCTCGTCGGCGCGGCGCTCGGCGTCTCGGGTGCCATCATGCAGGCGATGACCCGCAATCCCCTGGCAGATCCCGGTCTGCTCGGCTTGACCGCCGGTGCCAATGCGGCGCTTGCCTTAGCGATCGTCTTCATTCCCGGTATCAACTATTACGGCATCATGCTCGCCTGCTTCATCGGTGCAGCATTTGGTGCAGCACTCGTCTTCGGCATCGGCGCTTCCCGTCAAGGCGGCTTCTCCCCACTGCGGATTGTCCTCGCCGGTTC
Organism: Exiguobacterium sp. s128; assembly: GCF_018618815.1. Classification (NCBI taxonomy): domain Bacteria; kingdom Bacillati; phylum Bacillota; class Bacilli; order Caryophanales; genus Exiguobacterium; species Exiguobacterium sp. s128. The sequence continues at coordinate 51,841 of NZ_JACSMT010000006.1, forward strand.
GGCGATTTCTGCCTTCCTCTACGCAATTGCGGAAGGAATCGGGCTTTACTTTAAGATTGCTCAGGACGTCTCCCAGTGGACGTCAGGCGGGCTTGTCGGGACGACGTGGGGACAACTGCAAGCGATCACACCGGTCATCCTCATCGGGACATTGATTGCGATGATCTTCTCACGCCAGTTGACGATTCTCAGTCTGTCGGAAGAAGTCGCACTTGGTCTTGGTCAAAACATCACCCGGATCAAAGCTGTGTTGTACGTCGTCGTCATCCTGCTTGCCGGTGCTGCCGTCGCCTTAGTCGGCAACATGGCGTTCATCGGATTGATGATTCCGCATATCGTCCGGGCAATCGTCGGGACCGATTACCGTTACATTCTGCCGATGACGGCCGTATTCGGAGCGACGTTCATGTTGCTTGCTGATACGATCGGTCGGACGCTGTTTGCACCGTACGAGACACCGGTCGTCGCGATCGTCTCGATGCTCGGTTTACCGTTCTTCTTATTGATTGTCCGTAAAGGAGGTCACGTTTTCTCATGATGGAAACTCGTTTACGCAACCGTCAACGCTTGATCTTTTTCATTTTAAGTGTGCTATTGCTCGGCACGATCGTTATCAGTATCGGTCTTGGTCCGGCATCCGTCTCATACGATCGTCTGTTGCCGACGTTATTCGGTCAAGGGACGTTCAAAGAAGACTTCGTCTTGTTCTCCCTGCGGTTGCCACGAATTATCATTACCTTACTTGCGGGAATGGCGCTCGCCTTGTCCGGTTCGATTTTGCAAGGTATCACTCGGAATGAACTGGCCGATCCCGGCATTATCGGGATTAACACAGGAGCCGGTGTTGCGGTGGCGATTTTCTTCCTCTATTTCCCGGTTGATGTCGGCTCATTTATCTACGGATTACCGGTTGCTGCATTCTTAGGTGCTTTAGTGACGGCCGTAGCCATTTACGCGCTTTCTTACGACCGGAATCGCGGCTTGCAACCGATTCGTCTGATTTTGACCGGCGTCGGCTTCTCGATGGCGTTATCCGGTATCATGGTCATCTTGATCTCGTCGACAAAACGCGAGAAAGTCGACTTCATCGCCAAATGGCTCGCCGGTAACATCTGGGGCACGGACTGGACGTTCGTTTACGCCTTGCTGCCTTGGCTGATCGTCTTGATTCCGTTTACGCTGTATAAAGCCAATAAACTCAATCTGCTCGCTTTAAACGAACCGATTGCGATTGGTGTCGGGGTCGCGATTGAGAAGGAACGGATTCAACTGTTGCTGACAGCAGTCGCACTCGCGGCGTCCGCCGTCTCCGTCACCGGTGGAATTTCCTTTATCGGCTTGATGGCACCGCATATCGCCCGTGCCCTCGTCGGTCCACGTCATCAATGGTTCTTGCCGATTGCCCTTTTGATCGGTGGCTGGTTACTCGTCTTGGCGGATACGATTGGACGGAACATCGCCGATCCGGACGGTATTCCCGCCGGTATCGTCGTTGCGCTGATTGGTGCCCCGTACTTTATTTATCTGCTGCTGAAGAAGTAAGAAAACTGATCAACCAACAAGAAATGATTTCTTGTTTCACTCGCTTTCCTCAGGCGAGACACAAGCCAGTTTTCCTGCCCAGTTGGACAGGAAAGCGGGTCTTGTTTGTCTCTGGCAGCGCAAGTTGCCTTGCGCTTCTTCCTGCAGGAGTCTCGTGAATCGAATCATGTTTTAAACGAAAACAAGGAGGTGGACCTGAGTCCCCTCCTTGTTTTTTTAGAAAACGTACTTTGAGCCAGTCTATTTTTTTAAAGACTAGTGATTTTGTTGTTCAATATTTAACGCGTTGCGCTTCCCGTTCCGCCTCAATCAGCTCGCGCTCTGACAGATGTGTCGGATCAAGACGTTTGATCCGCGAATCGACGAGACGGTCGAGCGATAAGACCGAAAGTAAGAAAACGACGAACGGTCCGATGTATTCAGGACGTGGTACGTACGGAATCAGAACCTGAGCGGCAACGACGATCAACAGCTCACTGAGCGTAATCAAGACGTATGGTAGTCCAAGATGGTCCCAGACATCTGTCCGATCAAATCGTTTCGTCAGGTAACGATATTTCAAGACACGAACGATCCATTGATAAGCAAGCACCGGAATCAATAAAAAATAATGAAATGAAGACTCACTGAGATGCCAATCGTCGGCTAGTAAAAGAAACAGTACCAAGACGGCTGCAAACAAACCCGTTTGCACATAACGAGCGCGTTTCGTAAATCGGATATAATCGATTTTTCGTTGCCGCTCAATCTTTTCCATACTTATCCCTCCCTTTTCTGCAAGAGTCACCAGTTACTTTTTCCGGTACTGTTCAATCTCCCGCATCGTCACAAAAGCGGGATCCAGTTGTTTCGCCGTCGTATTTAGTTTGGAAACAAATAGCGTAATCACCAGCACCCAGATCAGAAGCATCGCAAACGTGACACCATAATATTGCGGGAAGACGTTTCCCGCATAAATTAAAATCACTGGTACGAGATAACCGATGATGGAAGCACGGCTGACTTTCAAAACCGTCTGTTGATACAGTTCGGCCGGTAAGCGTTTTTTTAGAATCCGCAAACGCATGATTTCACGGACGACCCCTGCGAGACAAAGTGCAGTTAACGCAAATAAGGTGAATAAACCCGTTTCCCAAAAGCTCGGGATGAACCACCCGATGACTGCCAGCACTAATACGGGAATCAGCATTAGATACTGGACTTTTTTGATAGGCGGTCCGAGCAAGTTTAACCGTGCATTTTTTTCAAGCAATGTATTCATTTAATTTTCTCTCCTACTTTTTTATACATTTTTATAGACTTCCTGGTCACTGACAAAATCCGGATCATCACTCAGTTGCAGTTTCTTGAACAACCCATATAGCGGAATCAGAATGAGCATCAGGCTCAGCCACATCTGCCAAAACGGACGATCCATCGTCGCTACCATCAGGACAACGAAGATCGCATACAGGATGACTTGATAGATGATCCAAAAACGCCACTGTTTGGTTGCCAATTCTTCTCCGATATATGATTCAAGAATCCTACGTTTTTGACTTGATAACGAAGATTGGATCCAAGGAAAGCAGCCGGAAACAACAGCGTCAATAGAACCGAATCAAACAGTGTCATTAAAATTCCGATACCCATCAAAAGTAGAGCTGTCCATAACCACTTCGTTCCTAAAAGGTCTTTCTCCATGTAAGCAAGCGTCAACTCATGTAACCGTTCGTCCCGTGCCGTGCGCATGATGTTCTCTCCTTTAACTTAACCCTGTCATTCTTCCAGATACTTGACGTGCTTGTGCACTTCCTGATCACTGACGAAGTCGGGATCGCCTGACCGCGCCATCGTCTTAAATAACCAGTCGGTTGCGAAGTAGAGTGGCACCAGAACCAGAACCATCCAAAAGGTCATCTTCCACCAAGACAGTTTTTTTGTTTCGAGCACTACGATGAACAGCGACGAATATAACACAAACTGAATTCCAAGCCACAGCATCCACTGTGTCATCACTTGATCTTTTGAGAGATACCGTTCTAAAATTTTGCGTTTTTCCCATTGGAACGGGAAATCAAAAATCAGATAGACGAGCGGCAACAGACCGAAGTAAAGTGCTGAATCCATCGTTTCCGAAAAGATTCCAAGCATCGCAGCCACTGCCGCCATCACCCAGCCCTTTTTTTGAAATTGACTTTTGTCGATATAGGCAAGCGTCAGTTCATGTAGTCGTTCGTCCTTTGCCGTTTGCATCCGGCTATCCCCCTTTATCCTTGCTGGATGTCTGTTTCACTGATATAAGTCGGATCAATCTGTTTTGAACGATAGATCAAAAAGCGTCGACAGAGCCAGTAAAACGGGATGACGCCAAGACACAGTCCGAGCAAAAAGACCGTGCTCGAACGATTGGCCGTGAGAACAATCAAAACAGCCAACGCTCCATATTGAAACAGGCCGACTCCGACATGCAGACGGAACAGACGACTTGCCGATTTTTCCGTCGTATAACGGGCAACCACTTGAAAACGCCGGTGTTGCACCGTGGCATCATAGACGAAGTACAAAATTGGAATGATCAAGGCCAGCAACGGTTGCTCAATCATGCTGCTGACGAATAAAAAGAGTGCCAGGACACCCCATACTTTAGCAGTCGTTCGTTGATGCATCTCTTGATAAAGCGCTTTTAATTCGGTTTGTTGAACTGTTCCAATTTCCATCCGGGCACGTTCCTTTCGTTTGCTCTTTACTGTCATATACTTACAGTTTACCAGTTACGTTTCAAAAAAAAAGAAACTTCTACAAAAGAAGTTTCTACGACGAGACTTGAATGATTAAATAAATGACGCTATAGGCAACGATTGCTAACGGAATCATTGCGACACCGATCAACCAGCCGTTCTTATCACGTATTCCGAGATACAGAACAAGACAGCCGACGATGAAGGCGATCAACGTTGTGAATGGATTCATACTAATTCCCCCTCAAAAATAACCTATTAAGAAATTTCCCATTCCCGGAACTTGATAAACACCTAAAGCGTTGTCTCAGCCGTTCAGACGGAAACGTTTTGTGTCCGACCACAAAAAAAAGTGCCGGACAGGACGGAATTCCACCCTGCCAAGCACTTTTCATAAAAGAATTACTTCTTCGTAATGACAACTTTTTTCTCGACGACATGGCCGCCTAAGTCAGTCAGTTTCAGGTTGTAGACGTTTTGACCTTTTTTCAAGGTAACGGTTTTGTTGATTGTCTTCTTGAATGCACGCATCTCGTATGGTTCTTTGAACGAACGGCGGTACTCGGCATTGCCGTTCAGATCAAAGCGTAACTCATCGTAGTTGTCGCGCAGGACGATCGTCATCTTCGCTGTTTTGGTTTTGCTTGAAACCGTTGTTGGTGCCGTCACACGGATCGTCGGACGTTCCGAATCGATGATGACTTGACGGCTGAAGGCGACACGGTTGCCTTTTCCATCGTACGCTTCGACTTTAAACGATTTCACGCCGTCTGTCGTATACGTGATGTTCTGGCTGAACGCATAGTGTTGTTGCGCGGCATCCCAGCGTAATTTCACGGATTTGCCGTTGATTTTAAATGACTTCACGCCTGACTCGTCGGCAACGTTACCTGTTACGGTCACTTGTTGCGACGTCGTTAAGGCAAGTGCTTCCGGTGTGTCGATTTGGACACTCGGCACCGCTTTGTCGACGCCTGTCGTGTTGACGTTTTTCTTGACGATGTTGCCCGCGTAATCAGAGACGACGAACGTGACTTTCGCGCGGCTCGGAAGATCCGTCAGCGTGTAATTTTTAGCAGACGGAGCAAGCGGTTGTTTCAAGACACTTTTGCCGTCAACGAGAAGATCAAATGAAGCGATACCTGTTCCTTGATCACCGGCTGTCCATGAGACGGCCTTCTTGTCAGCATCCCATTTGACGGTCGCAGCCGGTACTTTCGTATCGACATAGATCGGGAATGTCGCGGTCTGCCATTTCGCATTCGGGTAATCGACGACTGATTTCACTTGGTAGTAGTACAGACCGTCTTTGACTTTTGAACCGTTGATCGTTCCATCCCACGCGGCGTTCGTCACCGGCGTAAAGCCTGGTTCCGCTCCACCATCGTAGTAGTTCTTGACGACATCCGACTGGGTTTCGAGTTTACGGAGTGGTGACTGGTTGCGGTCGAGAATCGAATACTCGACTTTCTTCGCATTCCGTAAGAACGAGAGAACCGGGAATGCCTCATCCGCACTGCCGTCGCCGTTCGGAGAGAACGAAACTTTTTCTTTGACGACTTTACCGAGCGCATTCGTACCGAGGAAGTTAAAGTCATCCTTCACTTCTGTCGCAAGACCCGTGATGCCGTAGAATGTGTTGCCGTCATAGAGTGGCGCATCCACGATCGGTGCTTTGTCCCATGCCCCTTTAAAGCCGACATACGGAACCGTCAACTCCGGGTTTTTGCTGTTTGCATCGACGAGACGGACGAATCCTTCGACGAAGTAGCCGTTTTCGAAGATCGTGTCGAGTGGTGCACCGTTCGCCCAATCAACCGTGTCTTTTAAGTCGACCGTGACGTTAACTTTCGTCGTACTCTTCGCATTGATCGCGACCGAGCTTGCTTTCTTCGAGCCGACCGTGAAGGAAATCGGGAACGTGCCTTTGTTGGCATCGACCGCATCCACTGTTCCTTTTTTGAAGATACCATTCGCCTCGAGCAGGTTCTGACCTTCAACTGCGAGATCCGATTGAACGGTACCGGCCAGTTTGTACGTTAACTTCTCATTGCTGTAGTTCTTCAAGTCTAACGTGAAGGTGAACTTGTCACCGACTTGTTTTAAGGCTGCTTTTCCTTCGCCCGACTTCGTTTCCGTCACGACGACCGGTGTTTTCATCGCCGCACGCAAGTCCATCAGACCCGCTCCTTCACGACGCGGCGAGTAATAATTGCCGGTTTTCGCTTCCGCATTGTACTTCCCTTTATCGAGTTGCGGACGTGATGTGTTCATCAAGATCGTCTTCGCGAGTTTGACACGTGTCGCACCGCTGACCTTAAAGTCCTTGTCGATCCGTTGCATGACAAGCGCCGTTCCACCGGCGACGTGTGGTGCCGCCATCGATGTCCCGCTCATGACGCCGTATTCGTTATCGTTGAGCGTCGAATAAATTTTTCCGCCTGGTGCCGTGATTTCCGGCTTGAAGTCAAGGTTCGGTGTGACACCCCATGACGTGAAGTCAGACATTTCGCCGGCAACCGGATTCGGACTGGAGACCGCTTTTCCGTCGAACGTCACCGTCAATGCTTTGCCGTCTTTTGCTTTCGCTTCGAGTTCGTTTCCGTCGGCAATGCTTAACGAGACGAGCGGAATCGTTGGTTTATTGAGCGCCATGCTGACGTAATCCCCGTGATCGACCCGACCGCGGACGATGACACCGGCTGCGCCTTGTTTCTCGGCTTCCGCCTGAATCATCCCGTAGTTGAAGCTGCCGTTCCGGACAACGAAGACGACTTTATCTTTGACGTCTTTATCCGCATAATTCGTTTCACTGCCATCACCGACATAGACGACATCCATCTTCTCTTTATCGAAGACCGCAATCGGATTCGGTGAATCTTGTTTTTGATAGGCGAGGTAACCGGCGTCCTGCCCGTCGACCGTCAACGCCATTCCTTCGAGTGTCAGCTGTGTGTTCTCGACCGATGCGACTTGTAGTGACTCACTGATCAAGCCCGGTGAACCGACGACACCGACGTCCGGATTCGACGCGTAGGGGTTTCCGGCGCCACTTCCGGCAAATGCCGAGTTTCCGGCTGAAATCGCACATAAAATGCCGTTGTTCATCGCATTAACGATTGCTTTTTGTTCCGGATCATCTTTTTGGACGAATGATGCCGTTGAACCGAGACTCATGTTGATGACGTCTGCTCCAAGCGCAATCGCATCATCAATCGCTTTGATGTAGATGTCACTGAATGTCGACGGCATCCCCGGGTCGTTTCCGAATACTTTCATCGCAAGAAGTTGTGTCTCAGGTGCAACCCCTTTGATGCCACCGTTCGCTTCATCGCCATTGGCACCCACTGTACCGGCAACGTGCATCCCGTGCATCGAAGCGCCCGGCCCGAGATCACGGATTTCGCTGTCGTGATCCGCATAGTTATAGCCATACGGTACTTTTTCCGTGAAGTAGTTTCCTTTTAGGCCTTTTGACGATTTAAAGCCTTCGACTTTTGATGATGTCAAATCGACTTTTGTCTCCGGACTGAGGACCATGTCCTTGTGCGTCGGATCGATTCCCGTATCGATGACGGCGACGATCGTCCCTTCCCCTTTATACCCGTAGTCCTGCCACGTCTGCTTCGCATTGACCATGTCTTTGCTATGTAACATGTTTGGCGTCGCGCCCTTTTCGACTTCCGGACGCGCATATTCGTGTGCGATATGTACATTTTTGATGCCGCTTAATTTCTTCAGTTCCTTGATTTCACCATATTTGACTTCCCCGCTGAACCCGTTCAAGACGGTCGTGAAGCTTTCCTTATAGGCAACCGCGATGTCTTTTTGAGCAATCGCTGCTTTGACTTCCTTCTGTTTGTTGACGATTTGATTCTTGAGAATGATTTTTTCCGTATTGCTTAACGCGCTGTAGCGTTTATTCTGGGCTTGTGCGTGCTCGATTGCTGCTTTTTGATCGAGTTCGACGACGATCCGGACTTTTTCATTTTGGCTGTATGACTTTTCCTGACCCGTTTTCTTGAGTGAGAGCGCTTGTGGTTTTTGTACATCCACTTTTTGTGATGACACATGTCCCTCAGCATGAACTAGGCTGGAAGATGTCATGAGGGCTGCTGCCACCAGTGCAATCTTCTTCTTCATTCTTTTTTCCCCTTTTCCGAAAGATGTAATGTGACCGAAAATCATTCCAAACTAAAATTCTGTATTTTCAGTTTAATTAATTTTCTCTTAATATACAATTTAAATTTGGTGCTTTTTAAAAGTATTTGTTTGTTTATGTCACCTGAAAATCAAATAACTCCTATATTTACCTTTTTTCATAAAAGGAATCATGATAAGGAAACACAAAAAAACCCTTGGTTTCCCAAGGGTTTGATCGATAAAACGGAATGGAGACTATCGGGCTCGAACCGACGACCTTTTGGCTGCCAGCCAAACGCTCTCCCAGCTGAGCTAAGCCCCCGTGTGTTTCTATTAAGAGTATAACCAGTCCTGTACATTTTTTCAATATAAAATTAGACCGCTTACAAAAAAACTCTCCTTGTCGCCTGGACAAAGAGAGTTTCACTACTTATTTATTTAAGTCACGCATCAAATCCGCCTGTCGCTCCAGTTCTGCCTGTTGCTCCAAGATCAGGACTTTTTTATACGTCCGCGCTGAAATCAGGATGCTGATTTCATATAAGACGAACAACGGGACAGAGATCATTAAATGCGAGGTGACGTCCGGTGGTGAAATCAACGCCGCGACGACAAATAATGCAAAGTAGGCATACTTCCGATTCTTCCGCATGAAGAACGGTGTCACCAGTCCGAGACGTGTCAAAAACATCGTCACGACGGGGAGTTGAAACAAGACACCAAACGGAATCGTCAATCGAATCAGGAAACTGAAATAGTTCTCGACGCCGATGACTTGTTCGATGCCAAGCTCTTGTCCGAGCTCCGTCGATACTTCAAGTAAAAACGGTAACAGCCAAAAGTAAGAAAACGAGATGCCGGCTAAAAATAAGAAGAACGTTACCGGAATATAGGTCAACGTCGCTTTTTGTTCTTGGTCATGCAAGCCGGGACGGATGAATGCCCAAAGCTGATACATCCAAAACGGTGACGCCAAGACGATTGCGATGATGAACGCAAGATTCAGATACAACATCAGTGGATCCGCCACGTTAAAGGCATTCAGCCCGATTCCAAGTTCTTTTAAGTCAGCCTGCAAAAATCGGACAAGCGGACGGACAAGCGGAAAGGCTGCGACGAACATGACCACCACGATGATGAGCGACCAGACGATCCGCTTGCGCAGTTCATCTAAATGCGTCGTCATACTCTGTTCTTGATCGATCGCCATGATTCACTCACTTCTCTTTCGTTTCGTCCTTTTTGTCTTTATCATCGTCCATGATGCCATGTGTTGCGCTCTTGAACTCTTTTAATGTCTGACCGGCGGCGCGGCCGAGCTCCGGTAATTTCTTCGGTCCGAAGATGATCAAGGCGACGACACCGATCAAGGCGATACTCCCTGGTCCCATAAATCCGACTGTTAACGGAATAAGGTTTTCCATTATGATTTCACTCCTTCAGCTGATTGCGAATAATGCTTCATGAAATAAACAAGCGACTGCAACTCGATCGACAAATCGATGTGATGGACCCGAACGTGAGCCGGTACGTTCAACCGGGCCGGTGTAAAGTTCAGAATGCCGGTCACACCATACTCAACTAACTCGTCCGCTACTGACTGCGCGAACTGCGACGGTACCGTCAAGATGGCAACATCAACCTTGTTCGCTTCGATTTGTTCTTTCATATCAGACACGTGATAAATCGGAACGTCTTGTGTCGTCGTTCCGACCTTCTCCTCATCGGCGTCAAACGCGATGACGATACGAGTACTATTATTCTTTAAAAAGTTATAATTTGCAAACGCTGTTCCGAGATGTCCGACCCCAACGAGGGCGACATTCGTGACTTCGTCTTGGTTTAATGTTTTTCGGAAAAATGTCAGTAAATGTTGGACATTGTAACCGTATCCTTTTTTCCCTAACGCCCCAAAGTAGGAAAAGTCACGACGGATCGTCGCCGAGTCGACTTTGACTGCTTCACTGAGCTCTGCTGACGAGACGCGCAGCTTGCCGGAGTTATAAAGACTCTGGATAAAACGATAATATAACGGCAGCCGTTTTGCCGTTGCTTGTGGTATTTTTGTGTCTGGCCCATTCATACTGCAGTTCCCCCTTCGGCCACGTTCTGACGTGGCACCCAAATCAATGCAAAGAATTCTACTCTTCTTGATTGTAAACCACTTCACATAGAGTAACAAATATTATATTCGGCAGGATTTTTCGTGATAGACTAAAGGGTGGAAGGATGGATGGATATGATTCTCTTACAAGTAAACCAACTCTCAAAATCATTCGGCGTGGAGCCGATTTTAGAAAATATTAAACTCGAAGTACAGGAACGGGACCGGATTGCACTCGTCGGTCGAAATGGTGCCGGAAAATCGACACTTTTAAAAATCATCGCCGGAGAACTGTCACATGATTCCGGGGAAATCATGAAGAGTAAGGAAGTCCGGATCGGTTACCTCGCTCAGGACAGTGGACTCGAATCCAACGAATCGATCTGGAACGAGATGCTGACCGTCTTCGAACACCTTCAGGATCAAGAACGTGCATTACGCCGGATGGAAATCGAGATGGGGATGGAGCACATATTAAATGATCCCGTCGCCTATGACCGTCTGCTCAAGACGTACGATCAAGCACAACATGACTTCTCGGAAGCCGGCGGCTATCAGTTCGAAGCCAACATCCGCTCCGTCTTACACGGGATGCGCTTTTATCCGGACGATTATTCCCGCCGGATTCAGACGCTTTCCGGTGGACAGCGGACCCGGCTCGCTTTGGCGAAGATGTTGCTGCAGGCACCGGAACTGTTGATTCTTGATGAGCCCACGAATCACCTCGACATCGATACACTGTCTTGGCTCGAAAGTTACTTATCCGGTTACCGTGGCGCTGTCTTGATCGTGTCCCATGACCGGTACTTCCTCGACCAAGTCGTCAACGTCGTCTATGAGTTGTCACGTAACGTGTCCCGGAAGTTTACCGGCAACTATACAAAATATCTCGAGCAAAAAGCAGCCTTGTACGAACAGGAAATGAAGCAGTTCGAACAGCAACAAGAAGAACTTGCGAAGATGCAAGACTTCATCCAACGTAACATCGCCCGGGCGACGACGACGAAACGGGCGCAAAGTGTCCGCAAACGTCTCGAAAAAGTCGACCGGATCGACCGACCGGATGGTGATGAACGCAGTACCGTCCTGTCATTCCCGATTGAAAAACAAAGCGGCAACGACGTCCTGCAAGTCAATCAACTCGCCGTCGGCTACGAAGAAGCCGTCTCGAAAAATATCACCTTCCGTCTCCAACGTGCAGAGTCTCTGGCACTCGTCGGTCCAAACGGAATCGGCAAGTCGACGTTACTGAAAGTCCTTGTCGGTCGTCTGAAACCGCTGTTCGGTGACTATCGTTTCGGCACCGGCGTTTCAATCGGCTACTACGATCAGGAGCAGGCGGAACTGAACGACCGCAACCGGGTCATCGATGAGATTTGGAACGAGTGGCCGTTGATGCGCGAGCAGGAAGTCCGGTCCGTGCTTGGTCAATTCTTGTTCAGCGGAGACGATGTCTTTAAGCTCGTCCATGAATTGTCCGGTGGTGAACGGGGACGACTCGCCCTTGCGAAGCTGAAATTACGCAAAACGAATCTGTTAGTTCTGGACGAGCCGACGAACCACTTGGATCTCGATTCGAAGATGGTCCTTGAAAATGCGCTCGTCGATTATGAAGGAACCTTACTGTTTGTCTCCCACGACCGTTACTTCATCGACCGTGTCGCGACACGCGTCATCGAGATGAGTGTTGACGGGGTGACTGATTATCTCGGCGATTACTCGTACTATACGGAGAAAAAAGCCGAGAAGGAAGAAATTGCCCGGCTCGAAGCAGAAGAAGCAAAAGCGATCAAGGTCGCTTCGACGAAGACGATTGATAAGGAAGCCCAGAAAGAGGCACGGAAAAAGAAACAGCAACTCGAACAGCTCGAACAGGAAATCGAACGGTTAGAGAACCGGTCGGTCGAAATCGAACAGCTGTTGTGTGAACCGGAAGTCTTTAATGACATTCCAAAAGCAACGTCCCTCTCAACTGAACGCGACCAGATTGATGTCGATTTACTTGAGCTGATGGAACAGTGGGAGTCGTTCCACTGATGCGTTCGAAAAGTTATCTGATCAACCTGATCCAGGGGTTATTGTCCGGTGTCTTGTACTTCGTCCCGATGTACGCCGATTATGTCTCGGCCTTCATCCGACCGGATGCATTTAATGCCGTGTATCCGTTATTCATCTTGATTTCCTGTATGATCGGTCTCGTCATTCAGACATGGAGCGGATTGTTCATCAGTTTGTTGTCCGGCTTATGCTGTACGTTACTGACAACCCAACTTTTCGTCGAGCTCAACGATCCGATGATCGTCATGTATTATGGTGCCGTTTCGCCACTCGTCGCCTTCTTGATCAGTTGTGTCGGCATCTGGGCCCTCGCTGTCCTGTTTTATCTCCTCGACGGCTTCCAGTACAGCAAGCGTCACAACGTCGAGTGATCTTTCCAGCCGGGCAACTCCATTGAATTGAAATAGACGAGGGCAGCGGATACGATACCCGCTGCTCTCGTCTATTCGGCGTGGCTTTATCCGCCTTATTTTTATTTCGTCGGACGAGCAATCGTAAAGATGTCGCCAATCTTGGCATAATCATTGCCGGCAAGACGGGCAATGGCGCCTAAACCGTTGGCATCAATCCGGAACGAGTCGACCAGTTCATCCGCGACGTGGTAACGCACGACTTCCCCAATCAACAGATCGGCTGCGTCCAGTTCAACGTGTTGCGTCAGTTTCAGTTCAAACCGGATTTTCGCTTCCGCAACTGCCGGAACATCAATCAGATCACTCTCGATCAACGTCAGGTTCGTCCGCTCCAGTTCACTTTCACCGTAAGCAAGCGGGGCTGCCGTCTCATTGACCGCTTCGATAATCTCTTCACTGACGATATGGATGACGTACTCGTTATTTAATAAGATATTTTTGGCCGTATCCTTTTCCCCTTGATCCGTCTTTTGGACTGCGATCAATAATTGCGGTGGATGGCTCGAAGCGACCGTGAAAAACGAAAACGGAGCGGCATTAATCGTTCCGTCCGCCCCTTTGGTCGTCACGAAGGCAATCGGTCGCGGGATGATACTCCCAATCAATAACTTGTAGTTTTCCTTTGGACTGAGTGACTGTGCATCAAACTTCATCTTTCATTACCTACTTTCTCTGATCACCCGATTAAGGCGGCGAGTGAATAATCTCCGGCACCAATCAACGCAACACCTAGTGCGATGACGATCAGTGCCATGTTGTATTCGTACCCGTTCTGCGTGACCCAGTAACCATTTTGACCGTGGACCTTGATGATGGCAACAAGCATCGACCCGATAATCAGTGCTGCTGCGAACCATAAGAATAGTCCACTCGCAAACAAGAGACCTCCCGCTAATTCCGCCAGACCGGCTGTTAAAGCAAGTGTTTTACCCGGCTTCATCCCGATCGACTCGAACCAGCCGCCTGTCCCTGCAATGCCATGCCCTCCGAACCAACCAAATAGTTTTTGTGTCCCGTGTGCCGCAAATGTTAATCCAATCACCAATCGAATAAGAAATAATCCTAAATCCATCATCTTGATCAATCTCCCTTTTACTTAATGTTTTTTAATTACTTTTCGTAACCTAAATACGACTATAAATCATCACTTACTAAAAGTAAATAGATTTGTTTTTGTTTATTTTATTACTTTAAGAAATACAGCAGACGGGATACCAGTGGTTACAGGTAGGTAATCTCTCTTATTTGTGTAGCATTGACGGCGCTGATTTGCTTCGGGTGGAAAACGAACTGTGCAGATTACTGTGCAGATGAGAAACCTGCACACTACTATAGAAGGAACTGCACACGGTTTTCGTTTGAACCATACCCACATGGGGTATCATTAAGCATTGACCGTCGCACTGTTTACACAAGGGAGGGCATTATGAAAGTGATGCTGGTAAACAAGACGCAGATCGTGCTGTCGGGAGAGGTACCTGAGATCCTCGCCGCACTCGAACGTCTGACGAAAGGCTTGCAGGTCGATGTGCTCAAGCAGACGGAAACGCTGATGCAGCTCGACGTCACGCAAAGCAAGCAGAAGCGAGAACGCTTCGAGGAACAATTGAAGATGCAACTGGGAGTGTCCTGACGGGCACTCTTTTTGCGCAACAAAAAAAGCCCACCCGTGAGGGTAGGCGTGGGTTATAAGTCGTTCAATCGATTGTAGGTTTTCTTATCATCCAGTGACCGCTGCATCTTCTGTGCTTCCGGTGTGACGTTCTGATTCTTCCACCACGCATAGACCGACACGACAGCCGTTGCGAGCATCGACAGGAACTGCTCGACCTTCTCCGGCGCAAATGGGATGGTACTGTACCCCGCGAGTTGCAGGGCTTGGTTGATCATCGTGAGGACGAGGATGACGAGTGTGATCAGTGCTTTCGTTTTCTCTTGCATAGCGATTCCCCGTTTCTTAGAAGAGTGTGTTCCATGTGGCCGGTCCGACTTCACCGTCTGCCTTCAATCCTTTTCGCTTCTGGTACGCCTTAACAGCTTTCTCCGTTTGCGTATCGAACTTACTAGTCACGCTGGCTTTAACAGCACGTTGTACCCGTTCGATGTCCTTCTTTTCGATACCGACAGCGCCTTTGTAAAGCACCTTGCCCGGATATGGAACGATTGCTTTGCCGTCTCCTTGCGTCGGTTTAGTCGCAGGTTTAGCAGGCTTGCTGATCGGCGTCGAAGATGCCAACACCTTGTCTGAACCATATCCTTTGTAGTTGAACTGCAAGTGTGGCTTATCGACGAATGACGACCAGTCGCCGCCCCATGTGAAGCCAAGGCGTTTCGCTTCAACGACAGCTTTTTTGATATCAGTACGACCGTAGCCGTCCCATTCTACGCCACCTTTTGCTGTGGCAGGAACGAAGTCAAGTGCCTGTCCGACGAGGTGATACGAGTACATCGTTTGTGAGGCGCCTGAGTTTACGTTTGCCTGTTGTTCCGCTTGCGTCCGGCGTGCGTCATAGATCAACACTTCGATGCCGTTCTTAACGAGGTAGTCGTACCATTTCAGTGCGGCTGCCTTTGTGTTTGGCGCCAGTTCTGCGAGTGCGGCACGGTTTCGTTTGTCGTAATACATATGGTAGCCTCCTAGTTTATAATTCAGTGCTGCGGACTTGCGTCATGTTCATGAAGCACATCACGGCGAGGATGGCGAACAAGCCGGTCGAGATGTTCGGGAATGCCGTTGCGAATCCAATGGAAAACGCCGTATAGATCATGCCAGACATGACAAGACCGATACGACGGATGTGGACGTTATTGAGCAGTAAGCCGACGACTTTTGTCATGGCAGCCACGAAGACGGCAATCGCCCAACCGATTTGTGGCATCAGCTGGCGAATGTGCGTGTAGAAGGCATGATTCTGTTCCTCGAACAATTCCGCGAAGATGAAGAACATGATGGATAGGTAGATGCTGAACAGCGTGATGCAGACCTCGAACAATGGGATTGGACGCTTCATCCCCCCACCCCCTTCTGGACGAGGAACACGATGCCGCCGAGGATGGCAGAGAACGTGCCCCCGATGAGAATATTCGTGACGGTGCGGCGGAGCCACTTCGAATCGTCGAGGATGCTACCGACGGAGTCCGTCATGTGTTTGAGTGTCTCCTTGATCTCGCGCTGTTCCCCTTGGATGTGGTCAATCTCGTTATCGACGCGCTCCTTAAAGCGGTCCGTCTTGTCCATCCATTCCTTACGGCGGTCGAACTCGCGCCAAACCGCTTCAATTTCATGCCGTTGTACAGCAGCAGGACGTTCTGCCTGCGGTGGTTGTTCCAAGCGATGACCCCCTAGTGTTATTGAGTTGGATGTGAGGAAAAAGAAAAAAAGAGTAAGCGGATGCCTACTCTTAACTATTAGAAACTTTTAGATTCGGATGTGGTAAGTCCTTGATCTTCCTTGCTGGATTCCCCGCATAGAGGCTATTTGCTTCGCAATCCTTTGTGACAACTGATCCTGCAGCAATCACGCACCCCTCTGCGATTTCAACACCGGGAAGGATAATTGAATTCGCTCCTATCCACGTGCCGTTGCCTACCGTTATTGGCTCGTACGTGTTTTTCCCTGCTCGTTGTGAGGAATCTCCAAGTTCATGAGAAATCGTACAGAAGTTAACATTCATTCCGATGTAACATCTTTCCCCTAGAGTAATAACTCCCCTCTCGTCGTAACCTGAGTGAAACTGAGAATAGAAATTAATGAAACTCTTGGTCCCGATGTTGACGAATTCAGAATTAAAGAAACAGCCAGGTCGAATTTCAGACTGATTTGTTCTGATCCCCATCCAGTTGTAAAGTTTGGTGCGAATTTGTATTGGTATCCACTGACTGTTTGCCAACACGTTGACTATGAACCGCTTATATATATTCATATTATCCTCCGATAAAACTTTGATATTACAAATATATATAAAATCCCTCTGGTAAACAATGGTTAAATCAATTCAATTTCGTTATCTGTTCCACTAAAGAACAAATTGAACCATAATTGCCCAGCAATACTCGCAGGGTTTTGTAACGTATTAGTCGCAACGTCGTAGATTTTCACTTTGCATCCTTGTAAGGAGTAAGCGTATGTGTAAAAGCGATAGTTCGCAGAAACACCGACTGACATTCCACTTACGAAACCAACACCAGATTTAGTGCCTGCGAATGCCTTGGAATGGGTAAAGATAAGCTCTTTGTTTGTTACATCGACTTGTACCGTCGCCATGTCGTCTCCAAAGTTATTCTGGACCGAGTAGGCGCCGGATTCACCTAATACAACATAAGTTCTAAATCCGGGTTTATATCGCTTAGGTCGTGTATTGTAACGGGACTGAATTTCGATATAGCAGTTTTTGGTATAATACTCGCCGATATCACCCGTGAACACACCGAACAATGCGGAATAATAAGAATCGTATTCCACCAGGTAATCAATCTCCACTTTCTCGAACTCGCCTACTTTTTCAATTTGTGTGATATACGAATTCCCCGTACCAGCACCTGAAATGTTCGTTAAAGACCAATCCAATGCGATTTTCGGACGGACGCCTGATACACTCATCAATTCAACTGAGACTTTAATAAAGTCCCCTTTTTGCACGAAACCGATCGGTAACGCGAAGGAACCTTTCTTATCGGCTGCTGCGTCATTCAAGTGAACCGCCTTAAACGTTGTATTGAATGCATACGTATTCGGAGGAAGTGGAGTCGCTTCACTCGTCTTCGTGAAACCAAACGGTGCATAGATATCAAAATCTTTTTCACTCACTAACGAATAAAATCGCATCAAGACACCCCTCTGATTGTATCCGTCGTAATGTACTCCACGCCCCAGCGGGATAGATTCCGCGCTATCGAAACATCGTTCACCGTATAAACTGCGACTGACAAGTTTTCCGCATGAATGGCTTTAACGAGCGACTCAGTCGTGCTTAGATAGTTTAAGCAGTACCCGCAGTTTCCATACTCTTTTAACAAAGCGGTACTTTCCGGGGTCACTGAATTTAAATAAAGACATTCTGACTTTCCACCCCTCGCTCGGAATTCACGAATCAAGTATGTTACAGGGGAAATGATAGATGAGTTGTATTCCATTCCGTATACTTTCAGCAAATCGACTAACGTATTAAGCTGAGCGTAATCATTAATCAGTTTGAATTCGATCATCGGCTTGACATTGTATCTCCGGAACAAAGCTAACGTCTCTTCTAATGTCGGAATCTTTATATTCGGATATTCATTTGCCGCAATTCCCCCGTCGATGGTCAAGGTTTTTAACTGACTGAGGGTTTGGGCTGATACTTGCCCCGCTCCATTGGTCATTCGTTCAAGGGTCAAATCGTGGTGGACCACCAATACCCCCTCTGCTGAAGGTTGAATGTCGAGTTCGATAACCTTGTAACCGGCAAGACATGCCATCTCGAAAGCTAACAGGGTATTTTCAGGGAAGGCGTTGTTTAAACCGCGATGGGCAGTGAATACTGACTTCAATGTGTTTTTTCTCACATCCATCAATTGAAGATTCAAGGTTTGGTCAACTGCGTCAGCCAAAGCGTTAACATCCCGAGGGACTTTAACACTCGCCGTGCCACTGATCTTAGGTAGATTGTAATTTGTAGTCCCCATCACTCCGCCTCCAGTCGCGCCTCTACATAGGGGCGTAGTTTTTCTGGTACGCTTTCAAGCGTCCGCCATTCTGCTCTGATCAAGACGACATATCGTCCAATGGCCAGCTGTTCCAACGTCGTCAATTGTGACTCATCCATCATGCTTCACTCCCTAATAACATTTCGAACATCTCGACAAGCATCGCTGATTGGGCAAGCGCATCGCTTTCAAGACCTTTAATCTGCTCATCTCGCAGTTCCTTCGCTGTTTTCGGCTTGGGCTTCGTTTCTTCCGCAAGTCCATGTTCAAACAACGCATCGAAGTTCTCCTGTACGTAGCCAAGCAGGTTGTCCCGGTCGACAATGGACAACTCGATCTCGTCCCACTCGTAATAGGTGCGTTCGAGATGTTCCTCGTCATCCGCTTTCAAGACGACGTCCTGGCGAAGACGGACCTTCGCCTCCCCGTTCTCGACGCAACGGATCCACACGGGTTCCGGCGACGCATTCCCTCTGACTTTCATTCATCCACTCCCTTTCTTAATACGCGAGCCGGGCGCTGACCCGTGGGTATTGCCCGACACTGAACCAAGTCGGTGCCGTGTTCATGCGGAAAATCCCGGCCGCGTAATCTTCTGATCCATCTCCCCCGACGTGGACATTGGAACTGGCAGCATAGGTTGCATAATCGAACAGACCGGAGTTCGATGTCCCGTCGATGGTTTTCGGCAGGAAGCCCGCCTCGACCGAATCAAAGATATCGGACGTCTGCCCGACGACCTCTCCCACGAAGGCGGTCTGAATCGTCGTCGTGTAGCCTTGCCCGGTGTTGTTGAAGGCACGGTTCCCGATGAGATAGGCATTGCCGGTCGTGATGAAGATACCGTCTACATAGCGACTGTATGCCCCGAACACATCCTCGATACCGCGGTAACTGACGACGGTATCCGCCCGAACAAATCGACTGGCGACTGTCTTACCGTAGGTGTTGTTGCCATGAATCGCCGTCGCCCCGACCGTGAGTGGTGTGCCTTCGATGCCGCCGTAGGACATGTTCGTATCACCAATGCCGATGGCAGCCTGTGAGTTAAAGTTCGCGAATTCGACGAGGTACAGAACTTGAACCGCACTGACGAGGTGGAAGTCTTCGATGCCCCATCCGGCTCCATGTGCCTGTGCCATTTCCCGGAACGTCCCGATGTCGGTTCGATTCAAGGCGATGACATTTGAATAGGAATATAGCTTGCTCCCGACTTTCGTGCCGATAAACGCGCCGACGTAACGTTTCTCGACCTCGTCTGCCTTGCCGGTGCCACGATCGCGATAAAAGGCGGGGTGAATCGTGAACCCTGCCGTCGGACCGTTGGCAATCCAGAACTCGAACCCTTCCGCTGTTTTCACCTTCTTGAACCAAAACTTCGGAATCTCGACCATGACATTTCCTTTCGTCCCGTCGTGCGCGAATGTCGGATCGCCTTGGTAGGATGTGACGGTTCCGTTTGCCGCTAAGTTACAGCGGCGCATGCCGCCCCATGGATAGACGTTTGAAAAGTCACTCGTCTTGATCCCTTCCGCTGTCGAGACATTCCGTCCGACCGCATCGCCGAGGCGTGTGACCTGACCGGTCGTCTTATTCCAGGCAAGACCGAACGAGAGGACCGCTTGCGGGGTCGCCTTGACGCGGTTCGCCGTGTTGCCATTCGTGTTCTGCGCGGCATCCATCGGGAACAGTTGATAAAAGTATTCCGATCCGTTCGTCAGTCCGGCGTCGACGTACCCATTGACCTTGTATTGATCACGTACCGTCGAGGTGACGATCGTCGTTCCGTCGTTGGCGTTGGCAGGGTAGCTTCCGAGCTTCCGGACAACCCGTGTCGCGAACCAGTCGGAATCCACCGGGTCTGCCCATTTGACCGTGACCGCTCCGCTGGCTGTATCTGCCGCAAGACCCGTGACGTTGCCCGGAGGCGTCCGGTCGATGTTCGTCTGGACGTTGCGCCATCGGTCGATGATGCTGTCGAATTTGAGCGTGTCGTTGTCCTGCAGGTTCGTGATTTGCACCTCTTTGTCGCCAATCTTGTAGGCGGGTAGTTGCGCTGTTCCGACTCGACCGTCTGGACCAAGCCCGGCATATCCGTTCGCTTTATTTCGGTTCGTCTTGCGTTCGGTCTTCTCAAACTCATCCGTCAACTTGGCATCGAGTTCGTCCGCCAGTCGGTTATGATCGCCAACGACATCCGCCGGTAATGAGTCATCAAGCTTCGTCAATTGATAGTTGGGCGTTTTGCTCATGTGTTGTCCTCCTTGCGTGTGAGTTGTTCATACGTCAGCCCACTCGCTTCGAGGGCGTCATATGTCGTGTAGCGCGCTTCTGCTTCGTCGTACGTGTCGTAATCGAGCTTGCGGACGAGCAGTTGCTTGTACGTGAGGTTCGCCGCCTTGAGTTCGGCGTAATCATCGAAGTAGTTCTTGACCGTATGGTACGTCGTGAACTTGAATTTGTAGACGATGGCATAGTACGCCGGAATGTTCCGGGCGAGGACCAGTTGCACGTCCTCAATCCGTTCCGGTATGCCGTAGGTATCGCGAAACTCGACCGTATAAATGAACTGATCGTAATCGATCGTGATGTCGACGAGTCCACCTGTGAACACGCCCGCGAGCGCTTCGAGGTCATCGATGGTCAAGGCTTTCCCACCTCGCATCGTCGCCCGTAAACGAGAACGTCGGGCATCCAAGGAACGGGCAATGCCGTCCCGCAGTCCGTAGAAGTCCTCCTTCAAAGAAAGACCCCAATCCGTCGCCGTCTCAATGAGCAGCTCCGAATAGAGGTACCGGTCAATCGTCTCCTGTTGTTGGCTGAGCGCGTGCGCCCCGGCGAGGAAGATGCCCTGCATGTCGAGGTGTTCCCGCCAGTAGTCGGCGCTCATGTCTAAGAATTCCTGCTGCATGTCGTAAGCGAGTGGTGAGACATTGATCATGTCAACGTCACCGTCCCGAGCGTCGCGATTTCCTTCGTACCCGGCGTGATGTTCGCCGTCCCACCATTGACGAGTAGGTTCTCGACGTCGACCATGCCCGGTTGGTCAATCAGCAGGTTGAATAGTTGGGCGTACCGGATGACGTCACCACTGAACGCACGCTCGGCTAAGTAATCCTGCAACGCTTGTTCGAACGCCACTTCGACGTCGGCAAACACGGCGTCCGCCTCGATCGTAATGTTGGCCGCGATGGAAATCGGCAAAGCAGTCGGAGCGAGGACAATATTGTTCGCAATCAATGCCCCTTTGGCGCTGACCTTGGCTTGGGCTTCCGCGACTTGCTCCGCTGTCGGCATGCCTTCTTTCGACGCGACAAGGATCGTCACGCTCCCTGGCGATGGATCCGCGCGGAAGACTTTCGCCTTCGTGATGCCGGTCGCTTCAAGGGCCCACGCTTCGTAATCGTCGAGGTTGCCGGCACCGGACAGGTTTCGGGCGACTAGTCGCATCCGGGCTTTGAGGTCATTGTCCGACTCTTGATCAACACCTTGCACGATGGCTTCTGTGTTGGTCACACGGACCAAATCTTTTAAATCTCCATCAACGAGATTGATGGCCCCTTCGACGACGTTATAGATGATGCCGATGTCGCTTGCTGTCGCGGTACTCGTTGCCTCTCCGGGAATCAGATAATCCGGGTCTGGCTGTTCTTCCGGCGGCACTAATACGACATCCTCGTCGAGGGTGTAGCGTAAATCCCCGCCGGTATACAACGAGGTCCCTTTCGGTACAGTCAATGCAACGAACGAAGTAAGGGTCACAGGAACAACAGCTTGGACGCCGGGTTTCCGACCATCTTCGAGCAAGTCTTTTGCATGTTCATCGAGGTACGTTCCGAAGGATAGTTGCGGGATGGCTGCCCGGATTGCGTCGAGAATTTCAATCGATTGCCCACTGACGATGATAGCCGTCGGGCGTGTGGCATCCCAGACCGGTTCCCCGACTCGAATGTCGATTTTCGAATCGTTCTCGAGCGCGACCTGTAACATATCTGCATGGATGTCGTCGACGTCACGCGGCTCAATGACCGGTAAAAACTCCGTTTCAAATTCCAATGCCATTCAATTCCACCTCCGTTTCTTCTCCGTTCTCGACCGTGACGATGATACGGGCCGTCACCTTATCGTTGACCACCTTGGCATCGACAACGGTCAACATTTGAACGTCCGTCAGCTCGACGAGCGCCTGGTCACAGATGCCTTGCAGGGCTTGCGTGATGTCTTCATTCGATGCGTAGACCTCACCGACCAATTCGTAAATCAGCGAGCCGTATTCATCGCTTTCGTAGTCCACGGTCCCGTTTCCTGGATAGACCTCAAACTCACCACGCGGGGTCAACATGTATTTGACGACTCGTTCAACGATGGCCTGTTCACCCGTCGCCCGTCCTCCGAATCGACCGGTGCCCCATCCCATCGTCCATGTGCTGTCGCGTACTGGAGCCGAAAGCGGTTGATCCGCAAGGACATTCTCTTCCTCTTGCAACGTTTCCGCTGTATCAAGGATTTCTTCAATGATTTGTTCCGCGTTCATGATTCACCTCACAGTACCCGACGTACTTCGAGTAAGTATTTTTTCCAGTACGGTCCATCGTACCGTTCTTTTATACAACCGCCGCTTTGTAGGTCGATCATCATCCCTTTTTCAGTAACGATGCCGACGTGTGATACACCTGCTCGATACGTGCCCGCGAAAAAGACAAGGTCCCCAGCTCGTGCATCAGCAAAACTAATCTTTTTGCCTTTCGCGAGTTGGTTACTTGTCCCATCGCCGATGTTTAAACCAATTGCTTTCATGAAGACGTACTTTGTGAATCCAGAGCAGTCACCCGTCCCGTTAACGATTGATTTCCCACCGAAGACATACCGGAGTTGCCCGACCCATTTCTGTGCCTCAGCCACAACGTCTGCCGCTTTCCCAGTAGCAACACCGCTATCTGAACCGCCGCCTGTTTCTCCGCCACCTGTTGCATCTTCCGGTGTTTTCGGTGGTGTGTATTCCGGTTCCGGTGTCTCGTCAATATTTGAGAGCGTCAAGGTCATGTTGTGCCCGAACTCATCAATGCGATGATCGTCCGAACGGATGTACCATGTCCCACCCGCGCCAACGAGACTGTCTTTGAAGACCACCTTTCGTCCGGTCACGCCAAAGACTGTGCCCGGTAACTTGACCGTCACGATTCGTTCTTCACGTAATAAGTCTTTTGCAAGTGCCTTACGCACATCTTCGAACTCTTTCTTCGAGTCGAATGACCCTTTTTTCTGTGCGATGATGACACCGAGCTTCTTCCGTAAATCCGAATCGAGCGTATACGTCCGTTCCGAATCGACAGTGACCGGCTTCGTCGTCCCCGTTTCCTTATAGTTGTTGTTGCTTTCCGTAATCAGGCTATCCGGATCGCCACCCATTCCCGTGTACAATCCAATTGCCCATTGTTGATAGGCGTAAGAATAATCAGTTTCGGAATACCCGACCCAAAAACGTGCCATCTCCGCGACGCTCATTTTCTTACCCAAACTCTTTGCAATGTTACCTTTTTCATACAGGAAGATATCCGCTGCCTTGCGCATGTTGTATTCAGCTTCAAGTAGACGTGCCCAATCCAAGTCGGTATCTACTTTTGAGGGAACGATTTGGAAGAGTCCACGTGCCCGGTCGCCGTTTGAGAGCCAGGGACCCAGTGCTTTTTTGTCACCTTCTGATTCAATGGTCATGATGACTTTAAGGAACAATGGATCGATGCCGGCTTCTCGGCCGACCTTGATCATCAAATCATTCCACTTGTCCGTCCCCTTCATTCGGGAGCCCCATCCACTTTTGCCAACGATGTAATCCGGTCCATGGTATTTCGAAGAATCCATGAGGGTCGCAGTCGATTTGCTACCTGGCGCATCCGGAGTTGTCGAACCGGTATTTGAGTCAATCGTGACGTCGTATTTGATGGCCGTGTAGGTACTCTCCGCTGAACGGACAGCATCAATCGATTGCACAACGTCCGCTTCGATGACGACCCCATTCAAGGCGCCTCGCTCGCGGAACTCCAGTTTCCCTTTGCTGACCCGGACGTAATACCGCTTACCTGTCCGTTCCCGCTCCATGCCCATGACGGTGTACAGGATGGTTTGCATCGTTTCCCCGACGAACTCCAAGTTCTTATACGTCTTTTTCGTCTTCTTGACGTAGCCCGGTTCGATGCCAACTTTCTTACAGCACAACTCGAACACTTCTGACAATGTAATCGATGCCCGTGAAAAGGATATTTGCGACCGAAAGAGGTAAAAGGCGTCGTCGTGACACGTTAATGCGACGTCGCCCGTGCCCATTTTTTGAAATTTAAAGACACGCCCCGTGAAAATGAGCGTGTCCCCTTTATAGATCCGTATCTTTTCGCCGGTGTTGTAGGGTACGCCCGAGAGTGACGTGACCGAGACAATCGCGGTCCGATACATCTTCTCGACGCTTCCTGTCCAGCTGACGTCTTTGATGAGCTTGCTGACATCGTAGCGCCGTTTCCGCTTGCGGTGATAGTAATAGACGGTATAGCTCATGAATTTACAAGCCTCCCGAGGACGATGAACATACGTGTCGTCATGTCCTGAATCATCACGACACGGTCCCCGACTGCGGCATCTTTTGCGGCAGCTGTCGTCCATTCTGCGGCTCCGACCGTCCCGTTGTTCGCTCCGACCATCAGTGGTGTAATGGAGGTAATGGAACCGATGAATAAGCGGACGTCCGTATTCTTACCTTCTTCTTTGATGTGTTTATTGAAATCGTCTGCCCAGCCCATGGAATCCCTCCCTACTTGATGATTTTCGTCTTGACCTTCGGATTGTACTGTTCGGTGATCGTGATCGTGTAGCGAATGTCATGCGTGCCTGGCTCGACATCCCATTCAAACGAACGGATGTCATAATAATTGTCGATATACAGTGCCGGGATCCGAACGCGGACCCGCGAGTCGTTGAACTGGCGGTCATCGAACCACCGGGCGAGCTTGACCGGATTCTCGACCTGGTTGACTTGCAGGAAGCCATAATCGATGGCCGGAAAGAATGAACTCCATGTCATCGACCGACCGCCGACTGCGCCCCGTCGTGTGTGGATTCGCTTCTGGAGCGTCGGGATGTCATCGTAATTAGCAAGGCGTGTACTCGGCATCGATTCGGGTGTCACCGGGATGACGACCGTCCGCGATTTGTTCGTCAGGACCGTTTTATTCTTCGTGACGTAGGTCGTGACGTACTTGCCGTTGACTTTCTTGCGGACTTTCTCCCGGACCTTCTTCGTGGTCTTGCCTTTATAGTAGTGCGTGAACTTGACGTCGATTGATTCCCCCATCGGTTACCCCCTCGCTTGCAGACGCATGACGATGGATTCCCCGATTGCGTCGATGTCTTCATTACTGCGGACGTTCATCGTCGTGACGTTGATGACGACGCCGTTTGATGCTTCTTGCGTACCACTTTGCATAAGTTGTGAATAATCGCGGTTTTCTGCCCGTGTGAGGACACGTTCGCCTTTGTGCAGGTTTGCCTTGTAATCGTCTTTCGGGACGTAAGAGAGCCCATTGGCGTGCGAGCCATCCGCTTGTCCACCGAACCATCCGGCGACTGCGTTTGCTCCACTTTTGATCCCGCTCCATGTGGCATCTGCACCATCTTTGACAGCATGACCGAGCAGATTATCTCCAAAGAGTGGAATATCATCTGTTTTCTTCGTGTTTTCTTTAAACTTCGTGACTGGATTCCAATCTGGTTTGAGGTTACCCCAGTCGACACCTTGCCAGGCTTCGAGCGTGTCGTTGACCGGACCGCCAATCAAGCCGTATTGCTCATTGGAAGACTTATTCTCTTTATCCGCATTCAAACCGAGTGCTGAAGCTAATCCGGACTCTTGGGCGTTACTCCACCATTCATCAAGCGGCTTTAGAAACTCCATGGATTGACCAATGGCGATTAACCCGTCGTTGATCTTGTCGATGAATCCTGCGACCCCGTCGAGGACGTCCCCGAAGTTTTTGAACGAATCTTGCGGCTTCGATAAGTCGCCACCCGATAAGACCGTCATGAGCGTGCCGAATGTCGTGGCTGTCGAATCGATGATGTTGATGACGCCGTCAAACGTGTTCTCTGACCACTTCGTGATGTCCGCCCACGTGACTTGAACCCCGTCCCCTAAAGCGAAGACCCGCTTCAGCACGCTTTGGAACCGGTCACTCATGGAGTCTGTGAATTTCTTCATTTCGTCTTTTTGCTTGAACATGCCGTTCAACATTTTGAGGTACGGCTTTAATTCTTCAACCATCCCGAATCCAGCTTTGACCCCGAGTTCTTGGATGTTTGATTTGGCGTTCTCATACTGGGCAATCCCTGTATTCCGGGACTTTTCTAAGAAGTCTTGGTCAAATCCTTTATCGGAGATGACCTTCTCGACGATCTGGTAGTATTCTTCCGGTGATAATCCGGCTTTGTAGCCTTCCTTGTAGAAGGAAGCACGATCCAACTCGAACCGGTCGACGATGGAGTTTAAGTCACCCGACATCGCTTGCTTCATGGCGTACGAAGCCCCTTTGTATCCTTGCTCCGGGTCGGTTAAAGCAATCCGTTCGGTCAGGTTGTTGACATCTTTCAACATTCCGCGATCCTGCGTCAGACCAAGCATCCCTTTCGTACCCGTCAAAATTTCCGACACCCCGAACACTGAGTCCTGCGCTTGGGCTTCGATGTCTTTCATGATGCTCGGGAGCATCGATTCATCTTTCAACGTGGCACCCACTGTGACTGTATCAGCTTCTCGTTTCATGGCTGGCATCAACACATTATCGAATGTCCCTTTGACGGCCATGGCACTGATTGCCGTACCGGCACCAATGGCAGCGACGGAAATGCCACCAAGCAATGTCGTGATTCCGCTCAGACCATCCGATAAACGAGAGAGCGGCGTACCGCCCATTTCACGCAAGGCAAAGTTGGAACGTTTGGCACTGTCGTCCATTCGCAAGAACGCACCATCCACGACCTTTAGTCGTCCGTGTAGGCTATTGTATGCCCCTTCGACCCGCTTGGCTTGGTTGCTGGAGGATTGCCCGAAGTTTTCCGTCTCACGACTGGTCCGCTTCAAGGCATCTTCTGACTCTTTGGATTTCCGAATGAAACGGTCCAGAATGGAAGAGATTTTGTCTTTCGCATCAAAAATGACCGTATACCGTTTGTCTGACATTTACATCACTCTCCCTATCCCGTGGCTTAACCGTTCCTGTTCTTCTTTGAGTTGCAAGCTGATCGAGAGAATCATCACCCGTTTGGCTTCCTCGTCCCACTGGTAGGATTCGTGTATCGGAATCCCGTGTAAGCGGAACAAGTGATGGAGCCAATAAAATTCGTCGGGTGGTTCTCCCTTTTCAATCGGACTGCCGTCCTCCTGCAACCCTTCCATTAGTTTTTTGCGGCTTCGTTATCCTTCTTTGCTTTCTCTTTCGGGATGAATCCGATACATTCGAGAGCGGCGGCATTGATGATTTGTTCCTCGGCATATTCAATGAACTTTCCGACCGCTTTAATCGGGTCAAAATCCATATCGAGGGATTCGTACAAAGCACCCGAGAAAACCTTCTCTTCGTTGTGGTCATAGAGACTGGCCGCCACAATGAGCGCATCCAAGCGATTGCGATAGATATCCTCATGTGCCGGGTTCTCCGGATCTAATCCTTCTTTCGCTTCTTTTTTAGCTTGTTTGAACTCTTCTTTCGTCAACTTGACATAGAACGGTGTGTCCGCAAGCCCTTCGAGTCCGATTTCGATTTTCTTATCTTCTTCACTTCGCTTGAGTAAGCGATCAATCAACTTCTGGTTTACTGCCATATGTGTTCTCCTCCTCCAAATTAAGTAAAAAAGAGCGGTTGCCCGCTCTCTTAACGATTGTCACCATTGATGATTTTTGCGTCGTCACAGACGAACTGCATTTCCTTCTTGACCACTTCACCGACCTGCCAGTTGACGAGGTCACCTTCTGTAAACTGGACGTTGACGATACGCCATTTGAATCGTTCGCCCGATTCTCCATCTTCCAGTTCACAGTAAATGTCGATACGGTCTTGACCACGGAACTCGGTCGCTGTCTTCATGGCTTTCTGCAATGCGAGTGTGTACTCGAATCCGCCGATCGTACCGCTGTATTTTACGTCCGTCGTCTTGTGTTTCGTAACGATTTGACGTGGCAGTTTGATTTCTGCTTTGCCGACCGACATTTTCACTTGAATCCGGTCGATGTATGTGAGTTTGTTGCCGGAAGACCAGGACACCATCATCCCGGTTCCAAGCATTACATCCTTACCTGTTACCGCCAT
Organism: Exiguobacterium sp. s128; assembly: GCF_018618815.1. Taxonomy (NCBI): domain Bacteria; kingdom Bacillati; phylum Bacillota; class Bacilli; order Caryophanales; genus Exiguobacterium; species Exiguobacterium sp. s128. The sequence continues at coordinate 80,855 of NZ_JACSMT010000006.1, forward strand.
GCTTATGCACCTCCTGTGGCAGCCGTCGCAGGGACGCTACCGAGTTGGAAATCGATGAAGAACTGCTCGGCCGCATCGATGAAGAACCCTTGCGTGAGCAAGTAGATGCGATCCCCAACAGAAGGGAAGTCTGGGTGAAGCGCCGTGACCGTTCCCGGTGCGAGGACTTCTTCCCGAATCAACGCATCGTTGAAATCATTAAGTGCGCCAATCAGGATGTCCTGACCTTCCCGGTCGTTATTGATCTTGCCGATGAACTGATCTTCGACCGCTTGATTGAGTGCTGTCTGATAGACCGACGCATTGTAGGCGATCCGAAGTTTCCCGCCAGCGTAATGCGGCTTGCTCGGGTTCGTCCCTTCGATGACTTTGCTTGATGTAATCGCCGCTTCAAGCACAACCTGACTGCCATTGTGAATCGGGACCGCGATGCCTGCCGTGTACAAGTCTTCACGCTGTGCTTTCGTCAAACGACGTTCAACGTCTGCGAGGAAGTTGATGCTTTGACGCGTGAGGGAACCTTGTCCCATCCCTTTCGCCCCTTGAGCGCCTGCGATCCATGCCGCAAGTTCACCCGGCGACACGACGTTGCCTTCGATGTCGACGCCACCCATACCGACGTGCATGATGTCCCCGTGCTTACCCGTTGCGTACAGACTCTTGATGGCTGTGTTATCTGCCAGTCCTGCCGCTCCACCGACGACCGCGACATAGTTGATGCCCGTCTCGATGTTCGCGATACGCCATGATTTGATGTCCGCCATGTCATCTGCTACCACGTCGCGTCCCATCGTGAAGACGTCAAAGTAATACGGATCAAGTTGTTTGAGCGAGTCACTTAACTCCTCGTTGTCGTTCGGGACATAAGCGATGATCTTGCGTGCCCCGCCTGCGAAGCAACGTTTCGCGAACTTGTAGTTCGAGACGCCTAGCGCCTCAACGGCACCGCCGACACTCGTCAACTCGGTGACTTTTCCTTTAAAGGCCGTCAACCCCGGTGTGACCATCGCGATGACGCCACGTTCTCCGGGACGGATGACAGATTCTTGCATTTGTTCGATAGCTTGATATAGCCCTGGTAAAATCGGATCTTGTCCGTTCTTATCCCAAAATGGCATGCGTTTACCCCTTCCTTAAACCAAATAAGACGTCGACCGTTGAAGTATTGGTCCACGTTGATCGATATGTTCGATGGTTTCCTGCCACATGACCGTCAAGGTCACGGCACCGACCGCATCCACTGGATTTGGAATCGAGCGGAGGTTCGGTTCACTGACGACAAACTTCCCGATGACTGCCCCGGCTTCCGAAAGGAGCGGGACGCGGTTTCCTGCCCGTTGTAAGGCAAGCAGCACCTTCTCGGCATCCGTTTCTGCGGCTAAGCGCGTCGGAGCAAAGAATGTGACCGTCGCCATCACTTCACGCAACGACAAACCCCCTGCCCCGGCAACACCCATCGTGATAGGTGTGCTGGAGTAGAGGGATTTGGTCGTGAATGAGGTCGGAACCTGATCGCGGTAGTATTTCGTGAGCCCGGACGAGTCGAGGCAGAACTTGATGAAGCTGCTGTGCTTTTGGATGCCCATTAGACACCTCCTAATTGACGCTCGATGATACGGGCCAATCGTTTGTTGATACCAGCAGACATGTAACGCTCTGCAATGTAGACCGCGGAGTCAAAGAAATGGGTTGGCTCGACGAAAGATTTGTTGGTCCCTGTCGTCCAGTGCCCCTCGTTGACGAATTTCGCATACGGACTCGTGGTGCCCGCTTCCACCCGCATGCCGTCATTACTTTTTTCGAAGACGTTCAAACTGTTACCTAAACTAAAACTATTGAGCATATCGCGTGTATCAACGAGCTGTTGCCGGACGATCTCTTTCCGTGTTTCCGCGAGTAACTCCGCGCCGACCGCTTCCACAATCAACGGGAGTTCCTTTCGGATGCCACGCTTGAGACGTTCGAGATCCTTGTCGAGATTCCCGAAGTCGCTCATAAGACCGCCTCGAGGAACAATTCACACTCGATATGATGCTGTTTCACCTTGCGCGGAATCCCTGCCTTGAAACGGTTTCCTTCGATGACCACGCGGTCACCAGTGCGGATGTCCGCCTCATACCTGAAGTGACAGACCCAGTTGAGACTCAGGATTTGCATGTTTTCCGTTTGCAGGAGTTGGTTCAGCGTGCCTGTTCGTTTGACCAGGTAACATTTGACGCCTGTTGCATCCGGTGTGCTCGGATACGAAAAAGCGTCCTCTGACGGGAGACCGAAGCCTCCGCCGGAAGACGTGGTGTCGAGATGATAGATGTCGGCGCGGTCGGAGAGTAACTTGTCGTAACTCATACGAATCGCATCCTAACCTTGGGTGTTTCGACGACGACTTCTTTGACGTAGTCCTCAAGCAATGCCGTGATTTCCGGTTTTCCTTCAAGTCCTTTGTCGTCTGCCATCGTATAACCATAGTCACCAATCTTTTCGCTCTTATAGCCCTTCACCGCGCTCTCATCGAGGGCAGAAAGGGCATAGTATTCCGCGAGCTTCTTGCACGCTAACTTGACAGTCGGAGGGACACTCGGATACTCATTCGTCGGAAACTTATGATGTACATATTTGAATATGTCGGCTTCCGCTTGAATAATATCGTCTGTCAGTTGCTGATCAGTTCGCCCCTTGACCGAATCAAAACTGGTATAGGCACGTAGTTCCACCGGTGTGATAACTCCCATCAGACCCCTCCTTCCTGCGTCGCGAGAATCGCGTCAATCAGTTGTGCTTTCGTCATGCTCGACCGGCCCACGATCTCGAGTTCCGCGGCGAGCGACGTCAGATCTGTTTTCGTCATGCTTTCCAGCACGTCACGCATCGTGTAAGGCTCCTGCGTCAGCAGTTCATCGTACGTCAGGCCGAGTTCCTCCATCATTTGATAGATGCCGTAGGTCTCGACCTGGTCATACGTTAGTGCGAACGGAGCCGGCTCAGGGTGTGACGGCGTCAGCACCGATGTAGACGAGCGCTTTCGGCGTACGGATGATGAAGTCGATTGAAGACAGGACGAAGTGGTATGTTGCTTGTTTCGCTACAGCACGTTCACTTGTACCCGAACGATCGTACTGAACGTTGAAACCAGTAACGACTGCAAGGTTTTCGAGTGGTGTAAAGAGAACGACGTCGTCTTCGATGTGATCAACCAATTCGATTGCGTAGCCGTGAAGTTTTGAAAGTTCACCATCGATGAGGACAGCGTCCCCTTTAGGTGTCTCACGTTCCATAACTTCCGCTTGAAGTGCAGCATGTGTCCCTGCGCCCATGATCCAAACAAAGCGACCGGCACGGAGCTGTTCACGTGCAACTTTGACTGGTACTTTTTGAAGGTCAGCCACTTTAACAACGCCAGTAACGTCGTGTTTGACTGTATCCGCATTCTCACGAGCCAGTTTCAAGAAACCATCTTGAAGTTTCTCAAACAAATCCGCCGAGTCTTCATCGCCATTGAATGCGAGATCCTGCAAATCCGCTCCGAACTGCTGCTGAATCATGCTTGTGATGATTGTTTCGATGTTTTGACCACGTGAGCGAGCTGTGTAGTAAACATCAGAGTTTTTCAGCCATGTATCTGTGTACACTGGCTTGAGTGTGAACGGTACCGAACGTTCTTCTGTAAGGTCTGAACCAGTCGGCTCTGTGTCGAGTCCGAGGTGCTCTTTCAAGTTACGTTTCTTGATACCGATCATGTCGATTGTTCCGACAGGAGCAGTTGCAGGGTAGATGAACAATTTGGCGAGTGTTGTGCCTTGTGCTACGACGTCTTGCATGTAAGCACGACCGACGTCCTCCGGTAGTGTGACTGAACTGTTAGCTTTTTTGATTGCTTCTAAATCTGCGAGCATTTCATTGTTGTTCAATTAGTTTCATCCTCTCGGTCCGAAGTATTTTGTGTATTCAGCTTGTAAAGTTGGCTCTGCCTTCTCAATCTCCGTGTGTGATCCCGGGAGTTGTCGGACAGATAGCTGTTTTTCGAGTTCTGCGATCTTCGCCTGCGCTTTCTCAAGCTCAGATGCTTCCGGATCTGCTTGTTGTGCGTCCGGTTCTTCCGGCTGACCGCCTTCTGGAGCGGCCGCCTGTTCCGGTTCCTCTGCTTTCGCAACAGGGAGAGCGGATTTCAAGAAGTCCATCATTTCGCTCTTGAACGAATCGAGTTCTTTCTGCAATTGTTCCTGTGTCATGTCTGTCACCTCCTCTCCCTGTTCGTCTGGTAGAAGCCCCATGTCTTTGAGGACTTCCGCGACGGAATCTTTCACCTTGGCAAGGAACGACTTGTGGTCCTCTGCCTTTTCGATGACCTCACCCATGCCAGCGAGTGAGAATCCGGTATATTCACCCTTTTGGATGCCGGTCCACACTTCGTCCGCTACCTTGACGGCCATGACCCACGTGCCTTTGGTGACAGTCTCGCCACCGAGTTCGAAGTCAGCCGGTGCAATATAGGACTCGATGACATCCCCAACCTGTGAGGTGAAGTCGTGCTGCTTATCGATTTGGCGGTAATCCTTGAGGAAGATGTGCGCCGCCTTCTCGATTTCGTCCGCAGTCATGTAGTCGTCGTGCGCATCCTTGATGAGTGGTTCATACACGATGCCGTAAGCGATTTGCTGTGATTCATCCTGCTTGAGGATATTCATGTCGCGGGAAACGTTTGGTTGCTCCTCGCTTTTGGTCAACAAAAAAGACCGCTTATTGGCGGCCTTGTCCACGATGGAGACGTGGGATACAACTAAGTTTTTGATTTCACGTGGCATAAGTGCCCTCCTATTCAAATTGATCAATGGCTCCCTGTCGGATGGCGTTCTTTTCCTCAGCGGATAAACCTAAGATATTCTGATCGACGACCGGAACCGTCGTGCAATGACAGTTGATCCGTTGCTTGGCGGACAATGAGGTATCCCGCGGATACTTCGCGATTTCACCCTCCACGTCAAAGAACTCATTCAGCCCCTTTTGCGTACCGCTGAGTGCGACGTGCGACGGACGAGGCTTGTTCTTGCGTCCTCCGCTGTGCAACCACTCGACACCAATGACAGCGGGTGATTGCTGGTAGGCTTCATCGTCCCCGACACTGGCAGCGGTCAACGTTTCCGTGATGGCAACCCGTCGTGCGCGTGCCCGGTCGAAATCCGGTTCATCTTTCAACGCTTGAATGACGTCATGGACGCTCCCGCGCTGTTCCAACGTACTGGCAATGACTTTCGTCACCTTGTTGGCGGTGTTCTGGTCAAGGATCTTCCCCAACTCATCGCTGTACGCCTGCATGAAGCGGATACGGCTTGGACTGATCGCACTGAACACGACGTCCTTGTCAATCCGCGCCATCGTCGTGCTGGCAATGTGAGACGCCACCTCCTGCAAGTGCGGCATCAGGGCTAGGGACACGGCAGGCGCCATCGTGACGGATGCAAGAACGCCCGGTAAGCCCATCTGAAACGCAAAGCCCATCGTTTGCCCGACTTCGGCATAAAACAGTTCGATTGCCTTGATGTAATCATTCCGGTGCTCCCGTAGGAGCTTGGCAAGGACCGCTTCCAATCCGTTGATCCGTTCAATCAGGTACTCGACTTCTGGAAAGTCTTTCAGCAGACCTCTTAACTCATCGTCGTCCGCTTTCGTGATGAAGGAGATGTCACACATCGTCCTCACCCTTCCAACCCCCGACGACATCGTTCAGTTCGTCGAGACCGTCGCGGACATCCTTCAAAATGAACGCCAGTTGCCCGTTCTCTGCTTTGGCAAGGGCTTTCCCCTGTGCATCTGCCATGACAGTGAGCGGGTCTTGTGGGGCGTTTTGTTGCGGCAAGTCGTATTCATCACCTTGGAGCATTTTCAGCGGCACCCCGAACATCGGAGATACGATCGTGCGAATCTCATTCGTCGTGAGGTGTTCTTTCGTCTCCGCGATGACCTTCGTAATCAGTTCCCCATCGACGATTTCCGGTGCGCCCAGTTCGACCTCGACGTATTGGTACCCGTAGCTTGGCAATAGGCGTCGATTGAACAGGTTCTCAATCTTCTTGCGTTCCGGTTGGAACACTTGCTCCTCGGCTAATTCCTTGGCCGCTTCGACCGTCGCCCGGTTGTAATCGTTCGATAGCCCGATGTAGACCGGCGGCAAGCGGAAGGCACTCAGGATCTTATCCCGCGTCTTATCGTCGTAATCGAGGAACAAAGCGTCCTTTTGGAGCATGTCCGCAAGCGATTTGATTTCTACCTTCGCGACGTTCTTGTCATCGAGTCCATTCGATGTCGTTTCCGCTTCAAGGACGAGGATTTTATGCTGCAACTCCTCATTGCCGACCGCTTGGGTATACGAAGCAAGCGCTGTTTCCGCTTCCGGTGTCAATTGACCGCCTGTGACCGTAATCGCCATCGGGGTATGACGTCCTTGGTCGAAGTAACGCCAGTTCAGTTCCTCTGCCTTGCGTGCGCCCGTAAGGGATGGGACATGCCCAATCCAACGCGGTGCCCCGTAATGCCCGGGACCAATCTTGTCGTGAATGATTTCCGTTGCCGGCTTGGCAGGTGGGTCCTGCTTGTACTCACCTGTCTCAGCGTCCATATAACGCGGGTCACCGAACTCTCGGAAGAATACTTTACCTAAACGGAACTTGCGGAACTTACGATAGGCGGTCTTCTTGACCCCTCGCCGCTCGATCGTGACCTCAACCGGATAACCCGGCTTGCTGATCTCCATCGTGTCTGGTTCGACGCGAACGACCTCGATGACGTTGTTCTTCGGATCGCGAAGCACTTCCATGAACGATTCCCCGACCGTCTCCCGGTCTTCAATCGCCTGTTCGAACTCCTCGACCGGTGTCTTATCGAATGCCATCCAGTCCAGCACCTCGGTCAGTGCGTTCCATTCCGACTTACGAGGGTCTGTCTCCTCGCCTTCTTCGATGTACTTGGGCCGGAACCCGAAACCGACGATGTTCTGCTTATAGGCTTCGATGACCTGTTGCAGGACCGTTGATTGTTCGACGACGTAGCGGAGGGATTGCTTCGAGTAAGGCGCAGTAATCCACTGGACCCCGTCGTCTCCCCACTTGAAGATTTCGTCCGCTTTCGTGACAGGCAGCGTCTTCGCGTTCGCTTTCATCAGTTGACTTCTCATTGATTCACCACCTTAGTAAAGTAATTTCCGTCCCTCACGCCGCTTGCGGAGTTTGAGTTCCTGCAAGCGCCAAGATTCCGTGGCATAGCGGAGGGCAGCGATCGCATCGTCGAAGAAGTTGACCGGCTCGTCGAGATACGTGTTCGTTTTCGTGTCTTTCTTCCATTTCCACTGTGATAGCTCTTTATAGAGGTTTTGGCACGATGGATGGATGTATATCTTGCGGCGTTTGAGCCAATCGATTTGATCATTGACACTCCCTGCCCCTTTGATTACAGCGCGGGCATTGAATCCTGCTTTTTGTAGCATCCGAATACGGTCCGGCTCAGCGGAATCACAGTACATAAGCCGTTCACGTTCCCACTTCTGTTTATCGAGCAATTGGATGATGTCATCCATGTCCTTCTCGTGCTCGTACAGCTCACGGAAGATATATAGGTCTCCATCTTTTATGCCAACCTTCAAGACGGCGTCAGCGTGGTTGAATCCGAAGTCATGCCCCATCTGCCAATCGTCGAAGCGGGATGGGTTCGGGTCGAAGTCCTCGACGACGAAATTCGTGAGAATCTGTCCGCCTAGTTCGCCCCACTCCCCTAATCCGTACACACGGTAGCCGTCCGGGTCCTGTTCCTTCCGTCGCATCATGCGGCGATGGTACGCCTCGTCAATGAAACGGTTCTCGAGGTACGTTGACTGGCACGTGAGAATGTCCGGGTCCTTGTAATCGAAGTACTTCCGCTTGATCCAGTGCGTGGCTGATACCGGGTTGAACGTGAACGTCATCTGATAGTACAACTCGGGATTGTCGAGAATCCCCCGTAACCGGTCATCGAGTATGTCGATATCGGACTCCAGTAACTCCGTCGCTTCTTCCACCCAAATCCACGTCAGTTTCCCGCGAGGGAAGTTAATCGATTTGACCTTCTCACGTTCGTTCGCATCCTTCATGCCGCGGAAGATGATGGCGTTGCCTGTCACCTTGCTCTCTAAATAGAGGGACGGCGAGGAGCGGATGACCCAGTACATGGGCCAGTCTGATCCGTAGATGGCGAATAAAGCACTCTGCAACTCAGCAAACGTTGAGTCCTTGTTCGATGCGTCAATCTTCCGGACGACGAGCAGGTTTGCTCCCTGGTACCGCAGGTCACTCAGCTTGACGATGTAATCCTGTGCCGTGTTGACGGACTTACCGGAACCCGCGGAGCCTTTGAGTGCGCGGTAGCGGTGCTTGGATTGATTGGACTGCCGGAACGCCGGGTTAAACTGAAGCTTAACCGTCCTGACCATAATCCACCTCAATCCGGAGGGCCATGTCGCCGCTAATCTCTTTCCGGTCGATGTATGCCCCATATGTCTTGTTCAGCAAGTCCGCCGCCTTGATGCGGTCCTTTGGTTCGATGTGATCACTGCGCATCGTCAACGTCAGGAACTCCTTGACTTCTTCTGCCGAGGCAATCGTTTCTTTCTGAATCTTGCTATTCAATTCATCGACGTAGGCCATTATCGTCGTATTTTGTAGTAGCTTGGTCGTGTTGCCCCGCGCTGAATACCCTGCCTGTTCTGCCGCTTTCTCTGCGTTACCGAGCTGAACATACAGCTCCGCGAATCGTTTCTGCTTCTCTGACAGCTTCCCCATATCTTCACCCTCTCTCTTATACTCTCCAGCCAACCGACTAGGACGATCCCCATCGGCTCGTTGCAAGGCATAAAAAAAGACGCCGGTTAGGGCGCCTTGTTGTTATAAGTGTTTATAAGCAAGCACAAGCAATTCATCTTTACTTGGGCTAAAACCTTTTTCGCTCAATAAATCAAAAGCTATATCTGAAATTCGTTTCGCTTTATCTGCCGAAGTCTCGGTTTCATTTGGCTTAGTTTCTCCGTATTGATTTGATACATCTTCTAATGACTCTACTTCTGACCAACGTATCGATAGTGAATCGCCTGCCTCAAGAAAAACAGGTGCTTTATGTTCTATATCCTCAATGAGGTCATTCAATTTAAATGTATCTGGCACCGGTATATCTACGTCGTGTCTCTTGCCTGAACGCATATTGAATCTTACAAACGCAACTCTACTCATGGTTAGTTCCTCCTCTTATTTCGTCACTCCAGGAGGCTCGCCCCTGTCCAACGTCAACCGGTACAACATGTGAATCTCGCTTTTGTACTGCCCCTCGCAATCCCTTACTCGAATGGTCGCTGTTTCTGACAACAACGTGGTGATCACACCACTACGGTTCGGCGAATTCTTGTACGTCGTCTTCACGCGGTCATGCAGTTTCAGTTTGGACATGTGCCTTGCTCCTTTCGTGTACTCCAAGCAACGGGCGGTACCCACTGGTTGCAAGACACGAAAAAAGCACCCCGAAGGATGCTTACGATTGTTCTTCTTCTGCTTCATCTAACGCAATCATGTAATCCGATAGACCCTTAGCAGTCATGAAGACTTCATCTGCTGGATCTAGTATTTCGATGACATATCCGTATTCGTAATCCACGGTGACGACGGCAAAGTCTAAAGCTGCTTTCTCCGTGTCGAACTTTCGTTCCATTCTCTCGTAGTAGCGAGAATACTTCACGGTCCACATAGTGTTCCCTCCCCTGCATCTGACGTTCTCGGTTATTCGATCTCCCCTGTAGGAATTGAACCTACGACCTCACGGACCCAAACCGTGCGCTCTACCAAGCTGAGCTAAGGAGAGGTAATAAAACCGCCTGACACCGCGACAGACGGCTTTAACTATTTAGTACGGCAGGAAAGGGTGCTCGGACAAACGCTCGCAATCCATATAACTGTTGCCGCAGTACTACTACATACATTGCTTTGGCTTATCCTGCAAACAACGCACGACCACTCCGCCCTATGACGACGACTCGGAAGTCTTTGCTATGTGTGTGGCTGCGTCATGCGCTGTTCGCAAGGGATAAACGCGGAATCATGCAAGGGATGGATGACCCGGCGCTTATCCGTTGTGTACCGCCCCGGAAGAGGAGAAACAAAACCGGATTGGTATATTCCTAATTTACCATGGCAAAACGTGCTATCCCTTGCCGTTTCCTTTACTTATCCTTTACCTCACAAAAAGACGCCCCGAAGGACGCCTGCTTATTTCATATAGTCACTTTCGATTTCCAATCCTGCTCCGAAGTAACTCTCCGTGTCCATCATGTGGACTTGGCAACCGTAAAAGCGTGCATCCTTTTTCTTGGTGGATTCATTCCCCATCGATGTAGCGTTGTCGCAGAGTTCGCGCCACTCTTTACGTCCGACATAGAAGACGACTTCGTACTTGTGACGCAAGCTGTTCAAGTCTCGCAAAGCCAAGTCAGCTTGTATGCAAATTTCTTTATAATTCATCTTGTCTCCTCCTTAACGTTTTTTCTTTTTAGGTTTCGTTCGCTTCGTGTTAGCAATAAATGCTTTTTGATTCTGTTCATTTCTGACATCATCCAGGAATCGAACTGCTTTGTATTCTTGCAAAACTCGTTTATGACTAAATCCACCTTGATTTCCGATTATCATTCCGTTTCCTCCTCTCGGTACAAATCGACATTACTTTTGAGTGGTCGATTCAATAGCAACGGTACTGGAGCAATCGCCAGGTGCCAGTTTGATACCGTATGACATACCTTGCAACGCTTTATCAGGATTTCTCCATCGTGCAAGGTCTCGCCGTTACTGAACAACTCCGTGTGACATGACGGACAAAAAATTGCGACATACTGGCGTTTCGGTTCACTGTTCTTCAAATCCGATAGACCGATTGCCGAGATCCATACGATGGCTAATAGAATCAATATTGTAATCATTTCGTTCCCTCCCTCAGCTTCTTCTCATACACGCTCTTTGCCTTAAAAACCGCCGTGTGCGTCGTGTCGAACAGCACAGCGACGTCCCTCCCCGAGAACCCATGCGACAGCAAGGTGTACATGGCACGGGTGACGAGGTCTGTTCTTCCTGTCTTCTTCAATCCGTGCAGCTTCAACCAACGCTTGACGACCCGTTCGCTGACGTGATAATGACCGGCGAGCCATGTAATCGTCATGTTGGCATCGATGTAATGATCGTACAGTTCTTTTTTCGGCGGCACTTCGTAAATCGTCATGGTCTCCCTCCTAAAATAAGCATTCCTGCAAAACAGGTGCGCTACTCGTCTGATTCAGCAGCAAGACTTCGAAGATCGCTTCCAGTACCGGGACGACGATGCTATTGCCCGCCAGTGCATACAGCGTGGCGTTTCGTTTCCCTGGCTTCATCGGGAACTGGTGCAGCATCAAATCAAAATCCGCGTCATCAAATCCCATCAGTCGCCATACTTCCCGTTCAGTCAGGTAACGGTACGCCGGTTGATCGTCGAGACGAATGATTCCTGCATTCGGGCAACGGTCTTGCCGTTCGGTGATGGTCCAACAGAACTCATCGATGACACCAAGCCTACGTTTGTAGGCATCTCCTCGTTGCACCGGGTTGAACTCCTCAATCTTATTCAACATCGACGGAATTGTGATCATGTATTGCGGATCCGTGATGCCCTTCTCTAAATACTGTGAGATGGGTTGCATGGGGCGTTTCGTCATTTGGTGGAACTGGAACGCTTCTCCAAGTGTTGAGACGCAAAAGACACGCTCTCTCGCTTGTGGGACGCCGTAATCCCGGGCATCGATGACATCAAAGGTGTTCGTGTAACCAAGCTCCGTCATGTCTCGCAAATATTCGTTGAATGCCGGGATGGTCCGCTTGTCGAGTACCCCGACGACATTCTCCCAGATGACTGTTTTCGGTTTCCATTCGCCCATGTTGCGAATGATCTTAATCGTTTCGTGCATCAGCGAACTGCGTGTGCCGCTGTCCTTGCCTGCGCCCCGTTGTTTGAGTGACGCATCGATGCGGCTGCTGAACTGGGCCCGTGAGTTGTCTTGGCAGGGACTGCCGTGAACCAAGACGTCTGGTCGTAAGTCCCATCCGATGACCGATTGTGGTTTGTGCCGGTGATCGTAGAGGGCATTGTACGCCCGCACCCGATTTTCCTGAATCTCGACGTAATCAATCGACTTGTGATCGATACCGAGATTAATCAATGCTTTTCGTGGTGCCCCGATACCGCCGAACAGTTCAAGTATCTTAATCAAGGTGACTCCCCCTTTATCCCGACAAGTGCCGAGGAGCGAATGCCCCTCAGTACCCGTCTCCGAAATGGTCGTGAATGATGCCGAGTAATTTGTTCTTGATGCCGTAGTACGTCCGAGTCGAGCTGATCCGCATCTGTTGCATGACGGCGTCGTCCGACCGGAAGTACCGTGGATCGTACAGCAGGTCCCACAGCTCACGTTGTTGGTCATCGATCAGCTCGACGTAGATCCGGTGCAGGATGTTCAGGCGCATCTCCAGGACTTCGATCTCGCTCTTTGCCATCGCATACCGTTCGACCTTACTGCCCGGCGCTTGGTGCGTCTGAACCTCGCTCGGCACGTACCCGGGCGTCATCTTCGTTGCGGCAAGCTCCGCCATCGCGGTCTTGCTGGCGATCCGGCTCGGGAGTGTGAAGTATTCCTTCAAATGCTTCCCGGCTGCCTTGCGTTGCCCCTTATCCAGTCGTGTCTCGAATAGCCGCTCCTGCATCAGTAGGCCTCCAAGATTCGGCGGTAGTTTTCGCTATTTTTGCGTTCATACATGCCGATGATGTCCGTCTCCGTGTAGCCCAGTCGCTCCAAGATCAGCGACCACGCCGCGAGCATCCGGTGTTTGCGGTCAGACCGGAACATCTCGAGGTAGAGCGCGTCGAGCGTCTCGTCGTTGCGTTCGTAGGACTGCCGGTCGAAGATGGCTAAATCGTACTGGTGTTGATGTTGCGTCGGTTTGTAGTCAGTCATGAGCAGCGAGCAGTAAAAGTGCAGCCAATCAATCGCTTCTTCAAGCACCTTCTCCGGATCCATGCGCTTGTTCGACCAATACTTGAACGTCTTCGTCTCGTTGATCATCTCGCCGGCTTCGACGAGGAGGGAGACTTCGCGCTTCGTGTGCAGGTCATACTGGAACTCGTGCGGCGTGATGCCCTTGTCTTCGCAGATGTGGCGGTCAAGGACGACTTGCTTGGCACAGATGTCTTGGAGGGTGGCGAACGATACGATGAGCGGTTGCGGTTCTTGGTACGTCATGGATTCAAAACTCCTTCTATGTGTGGTTTAGTCGACTTGTTTGCTGAGGTTTGCCCGGTGGATCCAACTGTCGATGGTCGTCGGCTTGACCTTGTAATGTCCCGCCAGTTCGACACGCGTGTAATCCCGTTCGATATACAGGTCGTAAATCTCGTCCTCGTCCGGCATCGGGACGCGCTTGCTGTATCCCGTTTCCTTGATGACGTTGCGGACGGTCGTGACGGAGCACCCGTACAAGCTCGCGATCTCCTGTACGGTGTCTCCCGCTTGATACAATCGTTTCACTGTGGCGTATTGGCTTGGTTTGATCAACATCGTGACGCCTCCTAGTCGTCTAGCTGATTGACGGGGTGATGGGGCTAAATTCAAACTTTTATTGGATTAACGCAATTACAATCCAGACCACCAAAAACATAAGAGTGTAAATCTCTTTATATCCGCTGTATAAATGGTCAGACTTAATCAAAAAGTTAACGATAGGTACAATTAAAAAACTTGGTAGAAATGTTATCAAAAACGTAATGACAAAAGGTAAGGCTAAAGGTTTGCAGATTAGAAACAATTCTTCAGAATGATCGCTCATCTTTTCATCTCCCTATAAAATTTATTGTTTTAGTCCTGCCAACCAATCCACCGCGCACCCGTTCGTCGCCGCGATCTCCGTCCCGCATTTCTCGAACGTCGAAAGCGGGATGCTCGCCCGGTTGCTGTATTTCGTCCACCCGTCCCACGCGCTCAGGAAGGCGTCCGGCGGAAGCAGGTACATCTTGCCTACATCGCTGAATCGAACGAGCAGGAAGGTGGTCGTTTGGAGCCTGTCGAGCGTGCGCATCGTCTCCGCTTGGTGCGGCTTGATGTTCTTGAGCGGAAAGCTCTTGCCTTTCGTCTGCTTGGCTTCGAAGAAGATGCCTTTACCCCCGTCAATCGTCCCGAAGTAGTCCAGTCCGTTCGCTTCGGCGTAGATGGTCTTGACGATCTTGCCTGCCTGTCCGCGGATCGTCTTCACACTCGGCTCACTCTTGAACACGAGCGCCTTGCCTTGCAGCTTGTACACCTGATTCGCCTGCTCGATCATCATTTCGAATTGCTTGCCTGCTTGCTGTGATACCCGCGCCATTCTTGCCACCCGACCTTTCGTAGTTCTTCGTATTCGTAGGCAATGAAATCCCCGTATTGCCACACGCGTTCTAACGTGCCATCCTTGCGTCGTTCTGCTTTGTATAAGGTCTTGCCTCTCAGCAGGTGCGTCCGCTTCATGGTGCCCCCACGTAGCGCCGAGTATGTGTCTCTCGACATTCCATCGTGCTGATGACCGGTGTCCACCCTGCGAGCCGGTAATAATTGAGCGCGTCCCGGTGCGTCAACTGCCGGTGCGTCCCCTTGCGCATGTTGTAGACGTCGAGTTGGCTTGCGAGGGACAGTTGCAGGTCGCCCCGCTGGAGGACGATCCGTCCGCCGTAGCGATTGAGGTAATCCATCAACTGATTGAACTGCTTGACCTTTGTCATCTTCATGAGTTAGCCTCCCGTGTATTCGAGAATCAATGAGTACAGTGTCGTGTGCGGCAATTCTTCTTCGTAGATCGTGATCAGTTTCCACCCTTGCCGGATATAGGCCCGGGCAACGTTGTCCCGTTTGCGTTCTCCTTTGGCGTACCTGCTGATGCGGGTGCCGACTGGCGGCATTAAGTTCGAGCGAGGGCTGGGCTTTCGACGCATCGACGTAACCGCGAGTTCTCGTTGCGCAGTTGCAAGTTCTCGACGAGCAGCTCCTCGTACGTCTTCAACTTTTTTGGCATCGTCGGTGCCTCCAGTAATGGGTCAGGCGTGCCGGCTCCCTCGTACTGGATATTCTTCGCGCCCGCTTGTTCAAGCAGTTCGTACACGCCTGCCTCCGTCATGCCGAGTGCTTTGGCGATGTAGTCGAGTGGGCGTTTGTCCATGTAGAGCGTCAGTGCCGTGCGGCGCGACGGCGTTTCAGTTCCCGTGGCGATGGGTTCATAGGACTTCCTCGATGACGAACCGGACTTCCGTCTGCTTGACCAGTTTCCCGTCGCGATCTACCACGTCGAACTTCGTCTTGACTTTGGCGTGCTCAATCTGATTGGCGACGAAATGGACCCACTTGTCGTTGCGGATGTCCCGTTCTTCCGTCTCCTGCTTCACTTCTGCGATGGTTTCTGTCATCTGTTCTTCCTCCTTCATCATGGCTTCGATGGTATAGTCTCCGACAAACCCGTCACTTTCCGTCGTGACGGCAGTTTCCTGGGCGGCGAGTGTAGGTTGATCCACTTTTTTGTTAGAGCGTTGGCTAGAAAAACCGTTTTTCTTTCGAATTACTGTCTCATTTTCCTTAGCCAGTTGGTCTAGTTCTGGATTTTCTTTAACTCGTGCTCGAAGGAGATATGAGCCTATTCCGGTTTCCTTAGCGATTTGGCGCAAAGACTTTCCTTCGTTCAGCAACTTTTCTACAAGCTCTAAATCGATTTGCTTTCTTTTAGCGCGTGGTTGAGTTACCTTTCGGCTAATAAATATCTGATGTAGCTCTTTGTTGGCTTTGATACGATCTGTAGCGGTTTTCGAAGTAACTTTGGCAGCCTCCCCGATTTCCTTTAGAGTCTTACCTTCTTCGAGCATTGCTTTTGCCAAAGCATAAAATTCCTGACCCGAAACCCCTGCCACACTTCTGCCTTTCAGGGGATTTTCTCCTTTGTTCAATGTCAAACCCAATTTTCGAACGGTCGATCGAGCTGTGTGAACGTTCAAGTCAAGCTCTGTTACGATTTCTTTAAATGTCATGCCTTTTTTCGCGCAATCTATGATTCGTTGATTGCGTTCGTCCATTTGTTTTTGTTTTTTTGTTGGCAAAATCGGGACTTTCTTCTCCGGCTTATTTAACTTCAACCCCAATTTCTGAACAATCTTACGCGTAGTATTTCGATGCAATCCAAGCTTTTCGACGATCTGTTCGAACGTCATACCTTCATTCACATACTGGATGACTGTTTGGTTCCGTTGCTCTCTCTGTTTCGCTCTCATTTCGCTATCTTGTCGCTTCTTCTCTTCGGACTTTCTTGTCGCAACCAACTTCGAAAGACGTTTATATCGACTGGATAGCGTTCCTGTTTCCACTTCCAAGCTACGCTCGATGGAATAGCGAGTTTCTCCACTCTCAATCCGCTTCGTTAATTCTTCGTCAGAGATAGTTTGAGCTACATTTTTTTGGATTACTTTTTTTCGATTAATCGGTTGAATACCACTGGAGGAAATGACTTCCTCCACGTATTCGAGCGTTAAATCATCAAGTGCCGCAATCTGTTCGACGGTCATGCCCCGTTCGTAGCGTTTGAGGATCAGCTCGCGTGTCATGACGGGTCCTCCAGTTCAAGAAGGTGCGGATGTTCGAAGATGTTTCCAATGACTTCATAACTGTCAATGTGAATCGGCAAAAACGAACTCTCTCGCCATGAATCACCTTCGTACTTTCGTGTGAAGTCACATTTCAATTCAAAACCATTCTTTCTCCAAACGACTTCGTAAACGTTTTTGTTTGAATATCTTTGCTTGAGTAAGTCACCTTCGAAGATTAGGACGCCATTTTTGTCACTAACACCTGTGTACTGCATGTATTGAAGATGTTCTAATTTTGGAAAAGATGAATCCCAACCTTCGTTAAGGTCACGACCTAAAAATGAACCGTCACTGCATAGTTCGAATGAAATGTCATCCTCTTCACCCACAAAGTACATTCGGTCTTTCACGTTGTCCCACGCTCGGAATCTAATCTCGCGCATGCTCTCTCCCCCCTTACCAGTTTGGTGTGCGTGTCTTGCGGTAATCCTTGCCGTTCATCGCGATCGGTCGGGCGCCTCCGAACATCCGGGAAGCGTGGGCCGGTTTCGCAATCGTGTACAGTTCTTCGAGCGAGTAGTTCGTCGTGAACATGGTCCGCTTGCCTTGCCGTCCGTCGAGGATGATGTAGAGCTGCTCCATCGCGAACTCCTTCGAGGCTTCGATGCCGATGTCGTCGAGGACGAGCAGGTCGACGTCCTTGCAGAGTGAGATGATGTCGTCTGAACTGACCTCGCTGTCCTTCCGGAACGTCGAGCGGATCTTCGTCAACAGGAGCGGGACGCTGATGAACAGCGCCGTCTTCCCGTTGCGGATCGTCTTCTTCATCGCGCTGAACCCGAGGTGACTCTTGCCGACGCCCGGTGTCCCGTGCAGGATGACGTTGCCGTTGAGTCCTTCGTCGACGTAGCGCATGATGAGTGCCTTCGCCTCGAGCAGGTTCGGGTCCGTCGGTTCGTAGTTCGAGAACGTCGCCGTCTTGAGGTCGGGGCTGACGAGCGTGTTCGTGATCAGCGTCTGGATGGCATTTTCTTCGCGTGCCTTCGCATTGATTGCCGCGTTCTCTTGCTGCACCCGTCGCATCTCGTCGAGGACGGCACAGTTGCAGGTCTGCGCCCACATCTCGTTCTCAACCAACGTCATCGGGTTCGTGTAGCGGATGCGGTTGATCGTCTGCCCACAGTTCGGGCAATCCTTCGACTCGAGGATGGTCGCCGGGCGAATCCGTGCCATCGTCGTATCGTTCGTTTGCGTTTCCACATGATGCTGCATGTCATGACCTCCTTATCGTGTGCCGAACATCTCTTCCATCGTCGGCTTGCATTTGGTTTGCGGTGCGCTGTTGAGGTAACTCTCGAACTTCGGACCGAACAACGTCTCCGGCCGCAAGAACTCCTGCATCTTCAAATCGTTCTGCCAGGCTTCGACTTTCGTATCGATCACACGCTTGAAATCATCGAGGGCGAAGCCTTCTTTCAGACGAGCGTTGATGAGGCGCCGGGTGGCCTTCGTCGTGGCTCTGTATTTTTTGCCTGTCTTCGAGTTGAGATAGTCAATGATGTCGAGGTGGGTCGTCGAGGCTTGCTCGACAATAGGTTTATCTGTCGTAGTCTCTGAAGTAGTCTTTGTTGTAGTCTCTGTTAAGGTTTTTAACCTTTCGTCAAAATGGATTTCGACCTTTGGGTAAAATGGATTTTCACCTTTGGGTAAAATGGATTTTGACCTTTGGGGAAAAACGGAATCAATGACGTGTTCCGGGTGAAGATGGATGTGGACCGTCGGTGATCCGTCGAACTTGAATAGCTTCGTCTCGATGAAATCCTTGTCGACCAGTATCTTGATGGCCCGGTCGAATTGCTTCGGTGTGATGCGGATTTCGTCGTACCAGTCCGCCCGTCCTTTGGCGAGCCAAAGCTTACCTTCCTTCTGGACACGGAGCTTGGGACGTCCGTCTTTTGACGGGAGATGCCAGTACACGATTTGACCGAGGAGGATGCCGGAGAGTAAATCCCCGGTCATGTCCACGTAGGTCTTTTTCACACGGAACGCATCTTCTGCGAACCGTTCAATGGCGAGTAATGATTGCAGGTCTTCCATTTCGCTTCACTCCTTTAGAACGGTAAATCGTCATCACTGAGGTCGATTGAACTGCCACCTGAGAATGGATCAGCACCGAAACCACTTGCCGGCTTATCCTGTTTTGGTGGCGTTTCCTGACGTGGTGCTGATGATTCGCCATCCTTCTTTGAGTCGAGGAACCGGACGCTGTCTGCGACGGCTTCCGCTCGGTACTTTCGATTTCCATCTTTATCGTCGTAGCTGCTGATTTGAAGGCGTCCAGTGAGTCCGGTCATCGAACCTTTCTTGAGGTATTGCGTGACGTTCTCCGCTTGTTTCCGCCAGACGACGCAATCGATGAAATCGACTTCCTTCTTGCCATCCTGCCCCGTGAAGGGACGGTCACACGCTAATGTGAAGCGAGCGACCGCAATGCCGGATTGTGTGTAGCGAAGTTCAGGATCGCGCGTTAAGCGACCGACGAGTACGAGTTGATTGATCATGATGTTGCCTCCTTAAAAGCGTTTTTTAGTTGTTCGCGTTCTAATTGGACTTTCAGAAACTCTTCGTGCGTCAATTCGTTCAGTTGTTCTTCGGGTACACTGCCTGCATGCTCCCAAGTCAGATAAAAATCATTGGCGTAGTGGAAGTGGCGCATACCTGAATATTGTGAGAAACCGGACATGAAGAGGATGACTCCGATGTTTTCGACGTTTACCGAATATTTGGCGACAATCTCAGCGAAAGATTTCGCTAACTCTTTTCCTACCTTTAGATTCATTTTCGGCGTGTAGCCGTTCGCCTTCGGATGCGGTCGGAATGCTTTCTGTTTGTCTGGATCCAGTGCTTTAAACGCTTCTGGTGTGATGACAAGTTGTTTGGGTGATTTAAAGTATTCTTTCGATGTTTCGATGCCTAAAAGCTCACTCACTTCCTTGTGGACGTCGAGCCATTTAGCATCCGCTTCGTGGTTTGCCTTGAACCCTTTATATAGAAAGCTGTCTCGTTCTAACTTTGCGTATCGTGTCATGTTTATCTCCTCCCGAGCGCCCTTAGCGGACGCTCTTTTCGTAGTCTTGGTGTTGCAGGGCGTTCTCGCGTTCTTCTTCGAGGCAGACGTTGCAGACGAGTTCACCGAACACGTCGCGGTCCCCGCCGAAGGGAATCATCTGTTGGCAGCGGGAACACGTCTCTAATGCTTCGTATTCGTCCATGAGTTTCATGCCGATTCCTCCCTTTCTTCCGGTCCTGAAACAGTTTCGAGTTCTGGAGTGACTTCCGGTTCAGGTTCCACGACTGGCGTGATGTGTTCGAGTTCTTCTGTAATGAGATCGATGGCCCAAATGGCATCGGCGTATTCCATTCCGGCAACCATGGCGTATTGTTTGTAGATTTCAGCCGGTTCGACGCCTCTTGCTTTCGCCAGTGTTCGTGCAGCATGTCCCAATTCGTTGAGAAGGTCTTGTGATGCCGGGTCCGGTTTACCTGGGAGGTCTTGACCGGCGTAGATATAAAGTCCGAGTCCGTGATGGGCACACGCTTTTGCGAAGCATCGTTTGTGTGCCTTATTGATGTCAGTCACTTTCGGGTTCGCCATCGCAGCGTTTCGATTGTCCATGACCGGCAGCCATTCTGTTTCCGTCTTGCCATGAATCGTGACGGACGTTTTGACCATCACACCCTCGCTCGTTTTGAGGTAAGGTACCGTGAATCCTTCGATGATTTGCGTACCGACCAGGTACGGGAACTCATGAATCGTGATCGTCGCGTTCTCATCGACCTTCTTGATCTCGCGGAGTGCGTAGACCCAAGAGAGGTAGCTGAGTCCGTTCTTTTTCTCAACGTTCTTGCCGACATCTTTTTCGGAGAATCGCTCGAATAGCGTTTTCTTCCGGATGATAGGTTCACTCATGTCCGTTCCTCCTTATTTGATTTGTAGGTTCGTCTTCGTCACCAGCCGGGCGCCGTCGATGGCTTCCCCTGCTTTGAGGAGCTTGCCGATGGCCGTCTTGTCCGGCTCTGTCGTCGTCTTCGTGCGCAGGAGTCCGACTGGCAAGGCTTCGGCGTCCGTGATCTCGACGCTCGTGCTTGGTCGATAGGACACCGTGTACAGTGCCGTCTCGAGCTTGTTGATGCCTGCGACCTGCAAGGACTCGTCGACGTAGGTTTTCAGACGTTCTGCTTTCGTCTCGTACACTTTGCGTCGTGCCGCGAGGCGCTGTTCCTCTGCCTTGAGTGCTGCCGCATCGTTGAGAAACTTCTGCCGGAAGTGGAGCACGCTTTCCGTTTTGACTTCGAGCGCTTCGTCGAGTGCGTCGAGGGTGTCGGCGATGACGTCCGCGCCTTCCATGTCCTCGAGGTCGTAGCCAGTGAGCGCGTCGAGCAATGCCTGTTTCTGAGCGGATAGGTGGTATAGGGTGGTCATGTGAGTTCCTCCTCTGGGACGTCTTCGATTGGGATGCATTTGTCTAGTTCTTTTTCAATACAATTCAATAGCTCTTTGTTTCGGAAGTCGTAATCCCAATTCTCCGTTTCGTAAGCGCTCATGCTTTTCGAGTTGAATCCAACTTTGTGCCATACATCGCCATCTTTAAAAGCTGCAACCCATTCGTCTGGTCGTGCTAACATCTCAACGCGGACATCGAACGGCTTTTTGACGTACCAGTCTTTTTCGAGGAAGTCTGATAATGTTAAACTTGTACCACCAGTTGAAAAGTGTGTTTTGAACTCTGTTTCGACCCAAACCGACGTACTTTTTTCAAGGACGAAATACCGACGTGATTCCGCATCGTACACTTCTTGGTGGTTGATCAATCGTTCAACCGCTTCTTTACCAGTGATTTTTTCAAATCGTTTCATATCCATCGTCGTTTCCTCCTTAGCGTCCGAGATCCCGGAGAATCTCCATCGCTTCATTGGTGATGCCTTGTAACTCAGCTTGCTGATCGTCCGTTAAGCCAAGCTCTCTGTGTGTTTCCATCAAGTGTTGGATAAGGTTGATGAGGCGGGGTTGCGCCTCTGCGACTTCCGATAAGCGTTCAGCGAGTTGTGGTAGGCTCATAGCGAATCCTCCCCTGCCGTGAATAGGTTGTTTTGCTCGTCGAGGACCGTTTCGATGCCGTACATCTCCTGGTGCGCCAGTTTGATGTGTTCCTGCGCCGGGTGGTCCGCGTCGAGTGTCAGTGCCATGTTGGCGAAGTGGGCGTACGTCGCGTCGAGTGCCGCATGAATCGCGTCAATCTTGACCGGACCCTTTGCGATGAGGGCGAGCATCTCGGGTGTCGCTTGGATGACCGGTGCGATCGTCTTGTCTGATTTGTGGATGGTGACCATATCGTTTCCTCCTTATGCGGGTGCATGCTACAATGAAGATGTCTAGTAATCAGAGAGCATGACGCCTTGTGTGTCGTGCTTTTTTTATTTGCCGTAAATCCGTTTGAGTTCGTCGCGATTGCTGATGAAGACGAGACTTGCGATGAGGCTGTAAGTGATCAGAACCATGGGTCACGGTCGTTCCGTTCGATGTAGCACGTGCCGGCGAACAGGATAAAGCCGAATAGTAGGAACATGCTGCAAAAGAACCAAAATGTGCTGTCCATCAGTCGACCTCGTCCATCGTGAGCTGTTGGTTCGCATGTTTGATCATCAGGCGTAGTTCTGTATCCGGTGCCCATTCCGTGATGAACTCCAGTGCATCGTCGAGTTTGCGTTTTGCCAAGTCGCCGTATCGGGCCATCTTGAAATGCCGCTTGAACTCGCTCCAAAACTGAGCGTAGGCTTTCGACCGGATCGATTTGTCCTGGTAGGCGTTTGAGTCACGGCCGCCGAGTGCTTTGATGACTTGCGTGCTGCCGGCTTTCTTAATCTGATATTCTTCCGTCGTGTTGATCCGCATCGAACTCTTGAGGTAACTGACATCCTCGGTCAGTTCGTTTAGTTGCTGTTCCTGCTCCGCTTGTTGCATGGCGATTCGTGCCGTCAATTGCGTTTGTGTGAGTGCCGGTGCATCCTGTTTGAGCATCGCTTCCATCTCGTTGAAGGCATCGATGTACGCCACTTTGAACTTCATCGCTCGTTTCCCCGTGTAACCCATCGCCAGTAACGTGAATCCATCCCGGTTCATTAGATACACCCGACGGTCCCGACCATACCCATCCGCTTCCATCGTTTCGAAAAACATATGTCCAAAATTGGGCACATCTTTTTTCAGTGTTCCGATATCCCGTAAAACGTGTTTGTGTTCTTTGCTGAATTGATCAGCGACTGTGACCGATGAAGTGACGGCTGTTTTATCTTTCAAGATGACCAGTGTTTGCGTCGGCTGATTTTGTGCTTTGCGCTTGACGTCTTCGCCAGCGAGCATTTGGAAAGTCGATGTGACCATGTGTGTTGCCTCCTTATTTTTGTTTGCTGATCAACCACGCATCGAGATCGTCGCGGTGATAGCGGGTGTTGCGGTTGACCTTAGACGACTTGAGCACCCCGTCTTGGCGTGCGTCGTACAGCGTCCGTTTGGAAAATCCGGTGTACTCTTGTGCCTCGCTCTCGCTCATCCAGACTTTAGTCGACTGCATTGCCAGTGCTTCAGCAATTCGCGTGTCGATGAGTGTCGTGAGCTGTTCCGGGGTAAAGGACAATACGACGACTTGTTGCATTGTGTTGCTCCTTTCTATACGATATAAATGAACTTATCCATTAATTTCGTACCTCTTCTTCAAAAAAAAGTTCCTCAACCGTCGTGTGAAGAATTTTGGCGATTGTGATGGCCTGTCCGACGTAAATGTTCTGGATGCCCGACTCCATCAAACTGATTGTCGCTGATGTCTTGTAACCCAGTTTGCGTGCGATGTGGACCTGCGTGATGCCCATCTCCTCACGACGCTTCTTCATACGATCGCGTCCCGCTACTGTCATGTTTGTCACCTCCTTGTTCGTTTCTGTACCCTAACTATATATCCATTCTTTTCGTATGTCAAAGGTTTTATTCAATATTTTCGTATTTTCTTTTTGGATTCGTAAAATATCCAATTTTTATGTAGAATAAAGGTGCATGGATTGGCCCGCACCTTTAGGATAGTATCTATAGAGGGAGAGGGACTTAATATGGAGACAACATATAGGAGTGAGGTCAGATTAATGGAGACGATGGGAGATCGAATTCGGATGCTACGACAGGAGTCTGGGATGACTCAAGTAGCAATCGCAAAGAGGTTGCAAGTAAAACCGACGACATACAACTCATGGGAAAGAAATGCTTCCATGCCGAAACACGAAAAAGTATTAGAATTAGCGGACTTATTCGAAACGACGTTAGATTACATGTATGGTCGAACAGAGGATAGAAGAACGACACTAGATGAATATAAAATGGAACAAATGGTAGATAACAAGATACTGCGCATATTAGGACTATCGAAAGAAGAAATTGCTTCCCTTAGCAAAAAAGACTTTGACCGGATCATCGATTATACAAAGCTCGTTATTCAGGCGCACGAAAATGAATTAAAAAATAAGGACACCCAGTGACGGTGTCCTTTTTTATGGTCTTTACTTAAACAATGTTTTCCTTGACGGTATCTCGTTGTTATCAAGCGCCTCAGCATCTAGTTGAAAAGCGATGATATTTCCTTTGCTGTCCGTAAAACAAATTGCGACGGGTCTATCACGAGTCAATAATTTATCCAGGACGCCTTCTTCATTTCCATTACTTTTTTGAATAGCTACCAGCCCCATTGACACAATCCCCTTCATTGTTCGCAAAAATATACGAACAGGTATTCTTATGATTCTTTACTCATAGTAAGCAATTTTGCAGAATAATACAATAGACCCATTACAATATTTTCTAGCGTATGCCTAAATTCGTTCGACAAAAACGTCAGACCTTGTCGAATACTTTTCTATTATTCGCATAAAACGGCATCGTACCGGGAACTTACTTAGTATAGAATGAGTATGGATATGTATCACATAAATGGCAAGCGTAGGAATAAAAGGAGGATGGAGCATGAACGGAAGAAGAATGGATCGGCAGTCGGGATTAAGTGGCAAAGGGACCGTGTTCGCGATACTCGGTGTCATCGTGATCGGTGGCGTCTTAGGCGCCATGAGTGACGACGAAGCAAGCAGCACGGACGTGAAGACGGAACAGGTCGAGGCGGAAAGTACGAAGGATGACGGTGTGCGGGTGGCAGATGTCGGAGAGTCGGTTAAGGTAAACAACCTGACCATTACGGTCGATGGGAGCGAAGAACCGGTCTCGTTAGACGGGGCGGAAGGAACACAAGGCAAGATTGTCGTCATCACGGCCACGATCCAGAACGATGACAAGGAAGCCCGTACGCTTGATGACTCGATGTTCCAGTTGACGGCCGGCGGCACGACGTATGATGCCGACACAACGTTGTCTCGTTATGCGAACGACGGGGACTCCCTTTTCTTCGACAAGATCAACCCGGGTCTCAACCGGACGGTGAAGATCGCGTACGAAGTCCCGCCAACCTTATCCGGTTATGACGTCCTCGTCGAAGGTGGCGTCGGAACCGAGGCTGGTGAACAAACCTTAATCAAGCTAAACTAAGGGCACTCAGGTGCCTTTTCTTACAAACAGAATTAGAACGTATGTACGCAAGAGGAGGAACATCATGAATTACAAAATCATCAAGCTCGACAACGGCAAGTATTGGACCCGCCTCTCGTTGGTGGCGAAAGATGGGTCCCGGTATCAGCCGAGCAAGACCGCCCGGACGCAAGGCGAACTCAAGCGCTGGGCGATGGACGAGATCCGCAAGAACGAAGAAGGCTTGACGGGACGAGCGAAGAAGATCCGTGTCGCGGACGTCGTGACGGAATACATGGCGAAGCACGCGACCCTGCTCAAGGACATGACGCTCCACGTCCGGCATTACGAGTTGCTCCGCTTGACGCAACACTTCGGCACACGCGACATCGGCAAGCTCACCCGCAAGGAACTGATCGACTGGACGGACCAGATGGCCGCGATGCGCGGCATCAAGACGAGTAGCCGCAATGCCGGTGCCCGGCACATCAACGCCCTGCTCAAGTATGCGCGGGAACAGGACTACATCACCGACCGTGAACTCCGCATCCCGATGCGCCGCGAATACAAAGAGCGCGATAAGACCCTTTGGACACTTGACCACATCAAACAGTTCGAAGAACGGTATAAGGACGAGCCGGAAGCGAAACTCTACCTCACGCTGATCTATACCGGCATGCGGAGCAACGAAGCCCGCTCGCTCGGATGGGGACAGGTGGACTTTAAGGATAACGTCATCCATGTCGAACGGCAAGCCCATCAACCGTATAAAGCCGGACGCAAGACGTGGGCGACGGTCAAGACGGGCGAGAGCCGTGTCGTCCCGATGAGCAACCGACTCCGTAAGATATTGGAACGCTGGCGCTTCGAACAACGGACGTGGTTGCACGAACATGGTGCCGATAACGAACAGGACCTTGTCTTCACGCTGGCGAACGGTCAGTATATCTACGATGCCTATGCGACCCGGGCGTTCAAACGTCTGCTCGAAGAGACGGACTTGCCTTCGATCACGTCGCACACACTCCGGCACACGTACGCGACCTTGCTCATCCAGGAGGGATTGCCATTGACCGGTGTGCAGGCGATGCTCGGGCATGCCAATTTGAGTACGACGGTGCAGACGTATTTGCACGTCACCGACGAAATGAAGGACCGGACACGGACCTTGCTCGACGCGATGCACGACGACAAAAATGCCTGATGTGCAAGCCAACTGTGCAGATTCTGTGCAGGTGTTTTTGAAGTGTTTGGCACCGACTTTCTAAAACGTAGGTATACCAACGCTTTTGATGAAAAGTAAGCAAGTTATTTCCGGTCTGTTATTTTACTTTAAGTAAAATAATTCGTATTTTGATGTTAAAGTGGGTATACTAATACTATAGAAAGGATGAGTGCTGATGGAAGAGACATTAATTCCGACTGCCCTTTGTCCCCGAGTCGAACATGCCTTTGAAATTTTGGGCAAGAAGTGGACGGGCTTGATTTTACGTCATCTCATGACGAAGACCTGTCGTTTCAACGAAATTCAAGATGCGATTCCGGAGTTATCTGGTCGTATGTTAACGGAGCGCATGAAGGAACTTGAGGCGGAAGGTATTGTCATCCGGACCGTCATTCCGGAACGTCCGATTAAAATTCAATACAGTTTGACTGACAAAGGTCGTCAGCTTGAACCTGTCATTCGTTCAATCGAAGAATGGGCCGAGCTCCAAGACTGACACAAAAAAGACTCTCCCTATCGTGTGGAGAGCCTTTTTTTATTTCTTCTTTTTGCATTGAGAACGATTATCAATTAAACTAAAGAGGTTCACATCTTGGAGAAAGGATGATTCACATGAACATCATGATTGGTTTTGTCAGCATGTCCGGAAACACAGAAGACATCGTGCAGATCTTGCAGTCGGAACTCGAGCGCAAGGGCTGTACGGTTCATATACAAGAGCTCGATCAGTTATACCCGTCCGACTTTTCCAAATATGATGCCGTTTTACTCGGCTCCTACACATGGGGGGACGGCGATTTGCCGTACGAAGCAGAAAACTTCGTCGACGAGTTGGGTGAAAGTACGTTAAACGGCTTAGCCGCTGCCGCCTTTGGTTCCGGTGACCTCGATTATCCGAAATATTGTGCAGCCGTTGATACGCTCGAACAGACGCTTGTTTCGGCCGGCGCGACAGTCGTCGTTCCTGGACTGAAGATTGAATTCGATCCGAATACACCGGAGAAACAGGCCGCCTGTCACACCTTTGCCGAAGAATTTTTCTTGCGGTCACAACGCTTGCATGCCTAAACCAAAGACCCCGGCTGACATTGAACTGAACCAAAAAAGTTAGACAATAAATAATTTGTCAGGCGACCTTGAGGACCTGAGTCCGGTATTCCACCGGGCTCAGGTTTTTTAGGCGTCTCTTGATACGACGATGGTTATAGTACTCGATATAACGCTTGAGCTCACATTTGAAGTGGTCCATGTCATCGAACTCCTTGAGATACAGGAGCTCTGACTTGAGCACGGCGAAGAAGCTTTCGATGGCTGCGTTGTCGAGACAGTTGCCCTTACGGGACATACTTTGCGTGATGCCGTGCTCGTGGAGTTTACCGATGAACGCTCGGTACTGATAATGCCAACCTTGATCGGAATGGAGGATTGGCCGTTCCTTCCCGTCGAGCTTCCCGATTGCCTGGTCCAA
>NZ_JACSMT010000051.1:0-17525 GCF_018618815.1 Exiguobacterium sp. s128
GAATCCTTGTTTTCAACATCACTTTTTACGACTACATAAGACAAACCCTCATTTCAACGTTGAAATGAGGGTTTGTCTACGATCTGAAAGCTAGTCTGCCATGAGGCAGACTAGCTTTTTTGGAATGGGACATCCATCTTCAAGAACTGAACAACGGCCAGATCAGGATGATCAAAATCGCAACGGGACTCATGTAACAAATGCTAAAACGCCAAAACGGAAGCATACGTTTCATGAACGGACTCGTGACGAGTTCTTGCTCCACTAGGGTCCGGTCAAGTTTAAATCCGGCAAAAAACGAAATCAACAAGGCACCGATTGGCATCAGGATGTTCGAGACCGTAAAGTCCATCCAATCAAAAATCGTCTTATTCATCCATGTGATGTCACTTGCAAGACCAAAAGAAAGGGCGGACGGAATGCCGATCAACGCAATCAAACCGGTTGCGATAATCGTATTCCGTTTTTTGTCTTGGAACGTAGCACTTTCTTTTCGATCCGTGATCGATGAGACGACCACTTCAAGCATCGCAATCGACGAGGTGATCGATGCGAAGGCAAATAATAAAAAGAAGAGGGTCAAGAAAACGGAACCAAATTGTATTTGACTGAAAACAGTCGGCAAGACGATGAATAAGAGTGCTGGTCCTTCTGCCGGATCAAGTCCTGAGGCGAAGACTGCGGGGAAAATTGCGAACCCAGCAAGTAAAGACACGACGATGTTCAACGAGACGATCCAGACCGCTGAGCGGTTGATTTGTCCCCGCTCCTTCATGTAAGAAGCATAGGTCAACATCGCAGATACACCAAGCGACAAGGAGAAGAACGCTTGACCAAGTGCACTCAGGACCGAAGTTCGACTCAATGCTGAAAAATCCGGTTCAATGAAGAAACGAACGCCTTCACTTGCTCCCTCTAACGTCAACGAACGAACAACAAGAATGATGAAACAAACAAAGAGTAACGGCATCATGATTTTACTCATTTTTTCGATTCCAGCTTGGACGCCACGTAAGACGATGACACAGGTGATGACCAAGAAAATCAGTTGTCCCGATACCGCATATACTGGGGAAGCTGAAATCGTACCAAACAATTCGCCCAACGCCTGACCGTTCATCGTTGTCAGACTGCCCGAGAAACCTAGTACCGTATAAATCAGTACCCAGCCCCCAATCACACTATAAAAGGACAGGAGAAGAAAACAGGCGATGACACCCAGTATGCCTATGAACGTATATTTTTTATGGCCCAATTCCGAGAAGGCTCGTAACGCTGTTTTCCCGCTTGTCCGACCGATTAAAAATTCGGCAATCAAGACCGGGAGTCCAAGTAACAAGGTAAAGGCTAAAAACAGTAATAAAAAAGCCCCTCCTCCATTTGTTCCCGTCGTGTATGGAAACTTCCATATCGCCCCAAGACCAATCGCTGACCCTGCTGCTGCTAAAATAAAACCGACCTTCGAAGCCCATGCATTTCCTTTCATGGTGCTCGACCTCCTTTTCAAAAATACTTTTCCATTGTACAAAAAATCACTCTGGAAGTCATCCTTTACCAAACATTTTCTTTAAAGCATCAAAGCATAACCGCATATTCGTGATAAAACATACGGGTTTTAGTTGATCGATAACAAAAAATCGAAGCCACAGCAGTGGGCTTCGATTCGAAGGTCGACTTTCATTAGGAGAATGGTTGTTACACCAACGTATCCAATCGCCCGCTATACATTTTTAAATACTCGGGTAAGACGCTGACTTCAATTGGTGAATGCATCGCCTTTTCTCCATCTGTATCAATTACTTTCGGAGAATCCGTCTTCAGCGTAAATCCACTTGTTAAAATATGTGTAAAGGAAGGTTCTGTGGCTAACCCGATTTTTTGAAGGATGACATCTCGGATCGTCGTGAGGTTGACCTCATCGACGATTACGAGATCCAATTTCCCGTCATTGTAAGCTCCTTCTGATAAATTGGTGCCAATCCCACCTAACGATTCTCCATTCGCAGCCAGGATCAAGACGGCTTCTCCCGTCATTTTTTGTCCCTCTGCTAATTCTAGTTCATAGGAAAAAGGTTCCGCTTCCATACTTGAGCGAATCGTCGAAAGGTAATACCCCATCTTACCGAGACGAGCTTTTTCTTCCGTATCAAGGCCAATCGATGCCTCCGCTACTAATCCAAGTCCAAGGAAATTCAGGAAATACGTATCGTTGACTTGTCCAAGATCCACTTCGACGATTTGCTGGGTCGCAATCATTTCAGCAGCCAGGCGGGGGACCATCGGTAATCCTAGCGTTCTCGCAAAATCATTACAGGTCCCTCCTGGAATGATACCAAGAATCGGACGTTTGTCGAGTTTAGCGACACCATTGATGACCTCAAACACCGTTCCGTCACCCCCAATGACGACCAATGCGTCGAAATCCGTTGCTTCTTCCGCAAAGTGTAACGCATCGAGGGACTGAGTCGTTTGACGGATGACAATTTCGTCAAACATCCCGGCCAAGGGATCAATGACCTCTTGTAAAAGACCGGCACGATTTGATCCTGCTGTCGGGTTACTGATCAATAGTAATCTCATTTAATGATTCCTTCTTCCTCTAAATACTCACGTGCCACTTGATTCGCTGTTTTTCCACCGTAGGCAACGGCTTCATTCATTCGCGACATTTCGACATCGGAGATTTTTCCATCTAATTGCTCAAGTGCTTGACCGACTTCCGGATACTCATCCAGTGTTTCTTGACGTAAGAGTGGCGCCCCTTCATAGGGTGGAAATAGTTGCTGATCGTCTTCTAGGACGACCATGTCGTATTTCGCGATTTCCGGGTCTGTCGAGTACGCGTCGATGACTTGAATGTCACCGGATTGAACAGCCTTATAACGTAACTTCGGTTCCATCGTCACGACGTCTTTAAAATTCACACCGTATTTTTCTTGGATCCCCTTATACCCATCTTGGCGATCTTTAAATTCCAGCGTGAATCCTGCCTTTAATTGATCGGCCACTTGCTGTAGGTCAGAAATCGTTTTTAAGTCATATTGTTCCGCTACTTTTTTCGGGACGGCCACTGCATACGTATTGTTGTAGTTCATCGGCGGAAGCAATGCCAGCTCCTGCTTCACTAAACCATCTCGCGCTTGCTCGAATACGGCTTGTTTTTCATTCGAGACGGGTTTTTCATTCGTCAGACTCGCAAGTACCGTTCCTGTGAATTCCGGATACAAATCGATATCTCCCGATTGTAATGCTTTATAGACGAACGTCGTTTTCCCGAAGTTCGGTTTGACTTGCACATTTAAATCAGTCTGATCTTCAATGACTAACTTATACATGTTCATCAAAATTTCAGGTTCGACGCCTAGTTTCCCCGCTACAACCAAATCTGGTCGTTCCGTTCGTCCAAGCGCGAATGGTGTAACGATCAATGTCGCGATTAAGGCAAGTGCTATGACAAGTCGACCCTTTTGACGTTTTTTGGTCGCTACTTCCGTTTGTCTTAATAGGAGATCAAATAAAAGAGCTAACAACGCTGCCGGAATGGCACCTAATAAAAGCAGATAATTATCGTTTCGATCAATTCCTAATAAGATGATTGATCCAAGACCACCTGCACCAATCAAGGCAGCAATCGTCGCTGTCCCGATAATCAAGACCATCGCTGTCCGGACACCTGCCATCATGACAGGCAGGGCAAGCGGCAATTCGACCTTCATTAAACTTTGCATTGGTGTCATACCGCAAGCACGTGCCGCTTCCTTGAGCGAAGGATCTACTTCCGCTAATCCTGTATAGGTATTTCGAACGATTGGAAGTAACGCATATAAGACAAGTGCTATGACGGAGGGAAGCGTCCCGATCCCGACAAGCGGAATCATCAATCCAAGCAATGCCAAGGAAGGAATCGTTTGGATGACGGAGGTGACCCCAATCGACCATTCACTTAGTTTTTGATTACGAGAAAGATAAATCCCGAGTGGAATCGCAATCAGGCAAGCAATCACAAGTGATAGGACAGACAATTGAATATGTTCAATCAGTGCTTGGAGCAATTCTGTTTTCCGGTCTTGATACGTCTCGAACAGTCCTGTCATTGGATCGTCCCCCTGACTTGACCCATGAATTCTTTGACGAAGGCATCGTCACTCGCCAAGATTTCCTCTTTTGTTCCGATCAGAACGATTTTTCCTTCGTCCATCAAACAAATCCGACTGCCCAATTTCAATGCTTCATTCATATCATGCGTCACGAACAGAATCGTTTTTCCAAGTTCGTCGTTCAGACGCAGTAAATCATTCTGGAGTTGCTCTCTTGAAATCGGATCCAGCGCTGAAAAAGGTTCATCCATCAAGATGACATCTTGCTCGGCTGCCAAGGCTCGCATGACGCCCACACGTTGTTGCTGACCACCGGAAAGTTCAGTTGGATATTTCTTTCGCAAGTTCTCATTTAATCCTGTCAGCTGAAACAATGTCTCGACACGCTCTTCAATCTTCTTTTTATCCCATTTCAACAACTGCGGTACGACACTTACATTTTCTTCTACCGTCATATGCGGGAATAAGGCAATCTGTTGAAGGACATAACCGATTTGACGACGTAATTGGTGTTCATCGATTGACATGATCGGTTGTCCATTGATCCAAATCTGTCCTTCCGTATGGTCGATTAGCCGATTGACCATTTTCATCGTCGTTGTTTTCCCGCAACCCGAAGGACCAATCAAACAGAAAATTTCTCCTTGTTCGACCGTGAAATTTAAATCACGGACCGCTTTTGTTCCATCTGGATATGTTTTTCCGACTGCTTTAAATTCAATCACACACGATCCCTCCACCATCTGTAGTAGTCAAGTCTATTCTTTATTATCTTTGTAAAATTTCCCTGATTTGTCTGTTCTGAAACCTGCTTTCGCCTACCTTGACATACAAAAAAACCGGCAGAAATTCTGCCGGTCCATCGTTCATTTTGATTTTCGTTCCAGCAATTCAATCTCCGATTTGATCAATACTTGTTTCTCGAACTCAAAACCAAGAGTTTCGAAGTTTTTTGTATGTGAGAGATCTCCCACTACGGTATTGGTTAATACGGCTGTGACTTCAGCGACCCAGCCCTCTTTTGTCTTTACCATATCACCGACGATATAATCAAATAACTCTTCTTCTTCCATCTCAATCATCTCCTGACACGTTCAGATATTCTTAATCATATAAAAGAACTCATGAAAAAGCTAGTATTGCGTCAAGGTCCGTAACATCTGCCGTAAGATTTTTGCCGTCAATCCCCAAATCAAATACTCTTCATGCTCATAAAAATGTTCAACGGTTTTATACGTTCGATCCAAGTAGGCATCGCGATTGGCCAACCGTTCTGTCGGAACTGTTTTTCCCGGACGAATGCGCCATTCCATCTCGCCTTGAATCGGCTCGGCTGCCACAAGGTCCGATAAGGCAACCAAAAAAATATGATCCACTTCCATCGGAGACGGATGAATTTCTTCCGCCGTCAAGATACCCACATAGGGATAGATGATTGACCGATTGGGTGTCACGAGGGGTTCCAATGTGCCGATGACTTCAATGTTGGCATCACCCAAGTTCAACTCTTCTTTTGTTTCACGAATTGCCGCCTCTTTCGGCTCCTCCCCGGGATCAATCCGCCCACCTGGAAATGAAATTTCTCCCGGTTGCGACCGGAGCGTTTTCGCTCGTACTTGAAATAGGAGGTAAATCGCTCCGTGACGTTCGAGGAGGGGGACCAAGACGGCAGCGGCATTTTTAGGAAGTTGCTCTTCTGACGAGGCAAACGCTCGTTTCACATCATCCATCCGGAAGTCACTCATCGTGTTTCCTGCGCGACTTTCTGATACGCTTCTTCCAGATGGCGCATACGTACGATCAAATCCGCATTTTTAGCAATTCGATCGGCTAAAATCGAGCCTGCTACGACTTTATAGTACGCATTGAGTGCCTGAATCTTCGTCATATATGCTTCATTTTGTCGCATGTATTCTCTGAAGTTGCTCATCAAGCGTTCCGTTGTAAATAGTTGTTCATTCACTGCCCTCATCCTTTCAGACGGTTACCCGCCAAGTCGATAGTTTAATGGTAGCGAGTTTTGGCTAAGAAGTAAAATAAGGGGGGCTATCCGTGAAGAAAAAAGTAGATGTACTGATCATTGGTGCTGGACCAACCGGTTTGACGTTAGCGCTCGCATTATCACGTTATGGTTTGACTTTTCGAATCATTGAACGTGCAAGTGGTCCATCCGTCGTCTCAAAAGCGATTGGAATTCAGGCTCGATCACTCGAATTATTTGCGCGCCTTGGCGTAGCCGATGCATTGATGGAGCATGCGATCAAAATCAATCAAGGCAATCTGTATGTCAATGGAGCTTGGCAAGCAAAACTTGACTTTACTGATTTAAATACACCGTTTCCGTTCGTCACGTTATTACCTCAAAGTGAGACCGAACGAATTCTCGAAACCCGGTTGCGGGAAGATGGGCACATGGTGGAACGTGAAACGGAACTGACTGGTTTCGCTCAGTTTCCGACGTTCGTCAGCGCCTCGATTCGTAAACATGATGTGACGGAGACCGTCGATGCTTCCTTTATCATCGGAGCAGATGGTGCCAATAGTTTTGTCCGACGTGAACTGGGACTTCCATTCAGCGGGAAATCCTTTAAAGAATCGTGGGCACTAGCTGATATCGAAGTGGATTGGCCGCTATCTTCTGAAGAAGTCCACATCTTCTTTTCCGATCATGGTGTCATCGAGTCCTTTCCATTACAGTCCAACTTATTTCGAATTACGGGCAACTTGACGAACGGTACCGTTCCGACAGACCATGCTGCAATCGAAGATTTTTTACAAAACCGGGCCAAAGTTCCGTTTAAGTTAAAAAAAGTACACTGGTATTCCATGTTCCGGGTCCATAACCGAATCATCGAAAAATTTGGTCATCACCGGATTTATCTCATCGGGGATGCTGCCCATATTAATTCACCTGTCGGCGGTCAAGGAATGAATACCGGGATTGCCGACGCAATGAATCTAGCTTGGAAATTATGGTGTGTCCATCGCTTCAAAGCCAGTTTTCCGTTACTTGATTCGTATAGTGTCGAGCGACGTGAGGCAGCCCGTGGAATTTTACGTTCCACGAATCTAGCCACTGAATTGTTGCAGATCAATGTGCCTTTTTTATTGCCACTCCAAGAAACAGTCATTCGTAACAGTTTAAAGATCACACCCCTACACCATTACGTCACCAATCGAATTGCCCAACTGAACAGTAACTATCAAACCTCCCATTTATTTGTCACACAGGGACGTTTTCCGCTTTTGACGCCACGTCCGGGGGAACCGATGCCGTATAGTGAAGTCGTGAATCCACGCACCAAGAAAAATGAATTATTATTACGACGCGCGGACCGGAACTTTTTGTTGTTACTTTTTTTACCTCGTCAAGCGGATGAAGCCATCCTCTCACCTTTTAAAGAATTGGCATATTCCTATCCCGATTTATTCGAGACCGTACCAATCCATCAAGAGTTGAAAGATGATGGTGTCGTTGACCAAGGTGGCGAGCTTGCTCGAAAATTTGGGATCAAACAAGCTGGGCTCTATCTCATTCGTCCAGATGGGTACATCGCCTACCGTCAACAAGGATTAAAACTTCAACCTTTTTCACGTTATCTTGAACGTTTACTTTATGCGCGTTGAGGACGTATGATAAAAGATGAGGTGATGTTATCCATGGATTTTAATACGATACGTATGATATTGATCGTTGTTCTTGTTTTATATTTTATCGTCATTGTGACACGACGAACTAAAGAATCAATGCGTTGGGTCGTACTTGGTGAAGCGTTTGGAGAAAAAGGAGAACAGTTGGCCCGTGATCATGATCGGTTAGATCAAGCAGGTCTTCGTGTCCGGATGGAACGCGGTGTTAAAACATCTTTTGTCTTCCGACGCTTCAGTAAAGATCTGGACGACCGGGTAGCCCTTTATGTCTTAAAAGAAGATTTAGCTCAAGCAGAAGAGGTTTTGCGCCATAAATGACAAAAAATCGGCATCCTCATTTGATGGAGGAGCCGATTTTTTACGTCTACGGTTTTGGTTAACCTTTTTTCCATTACGTCCGCGTATCCGTTACTCTTCTTGATGTGGTCGTCCAAAAACGGCTTTTTCAAGATTTGAGATGCGACGCAACATATCATAATTAGAAGGGTTCGAAGGGACGGTCGGCACGTCTGGTTCCGGTCGCCGTTCTTCTCGTTTGATGCCAACGGAAGGCGTCGCTTTTGCTTCTTCTAGTTCCCGCTTTAACCGCTCGATTTCCCGTTCAAAACCTTCGTAATCTTTAATGACTTGATCCAAATATCCGTCAACATCTTCGATGACATAACCCCGTAGACCTGTTTTGAATTCCTTTTTGTAAATATCGTCTGCTGTCAATAACGGCTTGTACATACGCTTCACTCCCATTGTTCATTGTAGGTCTGCTCCTGTTCCATCATCGCCAAATCATCTTGTGTAATCAAGAACAACTGATAATCCGATCGTTCCATTTCTAGTTTAGCACGTTCCACCAGATACTTGGCAGATCCTCCATGTTCCTCGTCAAATACGGACAATAACCCTTGACTCTTTTGAATCATGAATTCCGTTTTATTTCGAAATTGAGATGGATTTTCGTATGGTTTTTGACTGATTGCGTCTACAAAGTCTGCTTGATTCAAAACCGCTAGATATTGTGCTTGTACCGGTTCTTTCCATTTTGCTTCTTGTTCAAGAAAAGGAAGCAAAATTCCTAACCGGATATCTGGATACTCCTGTTTGAGTTCTAAAATGACTTCACATGCCCACAACTCACATCCAGGAGCTGCACTCGTAATGAACCAAGTCGTCCCCATATCTTCAATCAATCGGATAAGACGTTCACGGTAGGCTGCTTTTAAAATCTTGATCCCGGGATGTTTTTGGTCAAAGATCCCAAGTTCCGTTGGTTTATACCCTGTTACTGCTACGACCTTCATCGACGACACTTCCTTTGTAGGCGTAAACTTCGATGATCTAGTTCGGCTACCAATCGTTCCCGACGCGAAGCTAACAACTGATGGTCTGCTAACATGTTTTTGGCTCTTTCAGTATAATCATAAGCAACGGCTGGTTGTTTGGCAATGTGCTCGGCCCATTTCGCAAGTTCGATGAACCCTTCGTACGTACCACTCTTTTCGAAACAGATTTTGGCGTCCTCGTACTGTCGCAGTTTTTTGTATAACATTCCTTGGCGTAACCAACCTTGCGCAGTCAACTCATCCGCCTGTCCAAAATGTTTGACCGACTGATCGTGAATACCTAGATCCGCTAACCAGATGGCAATATTTTCACGAATCTGTGACGAAGCGTCTTGGCGATGTGTCACAAGCCGATTACATTCATCATAAAGACTGACCAACGTGAGACAATCATGCAAATGATGCTCCAGAACCCCAGACATGATGTCCGGATTTTGATGTTCGACGTATTGAAAATAGTGCATCGGTGCTAAAAAACCCGGCAAATCATCCGTCCGCTCAAATCCAATCCGTTCTTCCATTCGTGTCAACCGGTACGAGTCATACATTCCTTTGAACAGACGACGACAGACATGGAGTAAATCGAGATGACCCACTTTCGGCAGACGTGGTACACGTTCACGGACAAACACGTGGCGGGTCTTGATTTGCGGCCAGTCAAAACTTTTTCCATTGTAGGTGACGAATCGAACGTCTTCCCCGATATCCAGTAAAAAATGGTGATACAAAGCCGCTTCATAGTGTGGATGCGGCAGGAAATATTGCCGCATCAGCAGTTCGCCTTTTTCAAATCGTGCAAATCCAAGTAAAAAAATCGTGGTCCCTGTACCTTTTAGACCCGTTGTTTCTGTATCAAAAAAAATGATTTGTTCGAGTGGGACATCTAGCGCCAGTGGCGGATGCGGTAACTGTAACGATTCAAAAACCGCCTCAAATGACCGATGACCGTGCTGAGCCGTCAGGGGATACCGGTGATCCAGTCGGACAATCCATTCCTCTTCGAACGTGAGGATGTCGGCACCTTTTGCTAACCAGGCTGCTTGTTCAGCTGTCGTGGCTCGTTCCTGATCCGTGGATGAGGGACTTTTTTTCGGTTCGGTCTCGGTCGTCTTCAACATCCGTCTCAGTTTATTTTTCATAATTCCGTCTCCATTTCAGCAAGCATTCTGATCGTCCGCTCTTTTTCATCAGATATCCCAATCATCCCGATGCAGGCTGGACAACCGTCGAGACAAGGACATGTCTCAATCGAGTCCCGGGCAGCCCGGAGCATGATGGTCCGTTGTTTGTAGATGGATGCCGCGAGCCCAACACCACCCGGATAACGGTCATACAGATAAATCGTCGGTTTTTGTGTATGCGTGGCTTTGACTTGAGGAACAACAAACACATCACTGGCATCACACATCAAATACAAGGGAGCAACACGACGCAGACTGTTTGCGACTCCTTCTAAGACTTGTTCGAGCTCTGTACTCGATGTAGACGTTTCCGGTAAGGAAAACCAGACACCCGTCGTGTGAATTTCCCGTTCCGGCAGATGAATGGGACCTGATCCGATGTTTTCATGTGTCCCGAACTTGATCTTCTTGAACATCGTCGCCATTCCACGGACACTGACATCTCCGCGTGCGACACTAAAATCACCGTTCGTATAACATTCATCTTCATCCAGAACGGATAATTCGACTGAAAAATTAGCATCCGTATAATAATCAACATCTACGGCTCGGACAAAGGCTTTTTTTTCTTCGAAATCCAAAGCTTCGACTTGGTATTGATCTGCCCCGTGTAAATAGATCGCTTCATCGTGTAATAATGTCATCGCACTGAAGGTATCCATCTCACCGATGACTCGGTTCGGGACTTCTGTTTGATCAACGATGATGACATTTTCTTGATCGCTGGATCGTAGCGAAATACCATGTGCCGGGAACGCATCGTTCATCCAGTAATACCGTTCCCCCCGCTGATGCAATACACGTTCTTCGACCAGATACTCTAAGATATCTTCCGTCTCAAGTGTCCCAAACGTTTCGCCCTGACGAAACGGTAATTCAAACGCGGCACATTTGATATGATCGACGGCGATGATGAGATTATCGGGGTCGAGTCGAGCTGCTTCCGGTGATTGATTTAAAAACAATTCTGGTCGTTCGGCCACATATTGATCGAGCATTCCGGAAGAAGCGACTAAAATGATCAAGGCATCATCTTGACGCCGTCCGGCTCGTCCCGCCTGTTGCCATAATGACGCAATCGTTCCCGGATAACCGTTCATGATACAGACTTGAAGTTGTCCGATGTCGACGCCAAGTTCTAGAGCATTGGTCGAGACGATGCCGGTAATTTCACCTTTACGCAACCGTCTTTCAATATCTCGCCGTTCAGTTGGTAAATAGCCGCCCCGGTAGCCTTCAATCGATTTGGGTCCAAGTTCATGCCGGATCAGACTGCGAAGATATGTCAACAACACCTCGACACGGACACGTGACCGGGCAAAAACAATCGTCTGGAACTTCTTTTTGATGAAGCGTGAGGCCAATTGTTTGGTTTCTAGTGTCGCTGAACGACGAATTCCAAGTTGCGCATTAACAATTGGCGGCTGATAGACGATAAAATGTTTTCGACCGGTTGGTGCTCCATTATCATCAATCAACTGAACCTTTTTTTCCGTCAAACGTTCTGCTAGTTCTTGTGGATTGGCAATCGTCGCACTTGTCATGATGAAAATCGGGTCACTCCCATAATACCGGCAAATCCGTCGCAACCGTCGGATGACGTTTGCGACATGGCTTCCGAATACTCCGCGATACGTATGCAATTCATCGATGACGATATGCGATAAATTTTCGAACAGTTCGATCCATTTCGTATGATGCGGTAAGATACCGGAATGTAACATATCTGGATTCGTAATGACGATATTACCGGCTTTACGGACTTTTGTTCGAATCGTCGGTGACGTATCACCATCATACGTAAAACAACGAATTGGTGCTTCCATCTCGTCGATCAGTTCTAACAGTTCACTATTCTGGTCTTGCGCCAACGCCTTTGTTGGATAGAGGTACAAGGCCCGTGCATTCGGATGGGCTAAGAGATGAGACAAAATCGGCAAATTGAAGCAGTAGGTTTTCCCAGATGCGGTCGGGGTAACGATAACGGTCGATGCACCGCTTTGGACGGTTCGAAAAGCGAGCTCCTGATGCCGATACAACGAAGTGATACCTCGTCTTTCCAGGGCTTGTCGCAAACGTTCCGGCATCTCTTTAGGAAACCGTGCGTAACGTCCGACAGTCGCTTCCATCGTTTTCATATAGGTAACACGCTCCATGAAGGAACGATCGGCTTTGAGTTCTTCTAAATAGGTGACAAGTGATTGTCTAGCTTCCATTGCCCCACTTCCTTCCTGACCTCCATTATACAAAAAAAGAGAAGCAAGACCGAAGAAACACACCCGTTTCTTCGGTCTTGTCTTCTTCTAATGACCATTCTACTCTTTATTGTTGAGTTTCCGGTTCTGATTGTTGATCTGCAGGCGCATTATCCTGTCCTCGACCTTGATTGCCGTTCGACGAATTCCCTCTATTCGACTGAGTGGACGCTCCATCGTTTGATGCTGGTTCGTCCGTTGTCGGTTCATCCGTCGTCGGTTCGTCCGTTGTCGGTTCATCCGTCGTCGGTTCGTCCGTTGTCGGTTCATCCGTCGTCGGTTCGTCCGTTGCTGGTTCGTCCGTCGTCGGTTCATCCGTCGTCGGTTCATCCGTCGTCGGTTCGTCCGTCGTCGGTTCATCCGTCGTCGGTTCATCCGTCGTCGGTTCATCCGTCGTCGATTCGTCCGTCGTCGGTTCATCCGTCGTCGATTCGTCCGTCGTCGGTTCATCCGTCGTCGGTTCGTCCGTCGTCGGTTCATCCGTCTCGACTTCGGCAACCGTCACCGTCGTCGAGACGGGTCCTGACTGTTCTCCAGACGCTTTCGCGACAACGGTCAACGTCGTCCGTCCTGGATCTAATCCATTAATTGCGATTCGATTCGTTGAACTTGTACCGAGAACCGATTGTTTGCCGTCTGGATCAGTCATCGAGATTTCAAACGATACACTGTCATATCCATTTGTCCGAAGCGCTGAATCATTATAGCTCCACGTCAGTTCACCAGACTCCGAGTCTTCATTGTAGGATGCTTGTAAGCCAGTCGGAGCTGGTACGGCCTTTTTTTCGACAACCGGTTCTTTTGTCCCTTTCACGTAAAGCTCATCCCCAATACTGAGGACAGAACTTGGTTGTTCAAAAGGTGCAGGTGTCCGGTCACGTGTTTTCGTGACAAAATCTTTCCAAAGGTTTTGAGCCATCGTACTGTTCGTTGGTCCACTTAAACCTAACTCATTGTTATTTCCGGATTTTGTTGTTCCCGTCCAGACACTGATTGAGACATCCGACGTGTAGCCGGCGAACCAGACATCTTTGTAAGCATTCGTCGTTCCGGTTTTACCTGCTGCATCAAAGGCAAGGGCGGCACTCGGGAACGTCCCGCCTGGCTTCAAGACGTCTCGCAACATATCTGTCAACATGTAGGCTGTATAATCTTCCATTGCCTTTTTCGGTTTGACAGGTGATTTGATTTTTGAACCGTCACTGTATTCAATCGTCTTGATGATGTGTGGTTTGATGTAATCCCCACCATTCCCGAGTGTAGCGTAAGCAGACGCCATTTGTGTCGTGTT
This sequence comes from Exiguobacterium sp. s128, assembly GCF_018618815.1. NCBI lineage: Bacteria > Bacillati > Bacillota > Bacilli > Caryophanales > Exiguobacterium > Exiguobacterium sp. s128. The sequence goes on from NZ_JACSMT010000051.1 coordinate 13,813, forward strand.
GAAGCCGTGTTTCATTCCCCCAATCGCATAAGCGGGTGAAATCGACTCGTCGTCTTGAAGTCGTAAACCTGATTTAGCGGCAAACGCCTCGACGGAATCCCCACCGATTTGTTGGAATGTTTGAATCGCTGGCGTATTGGCAGAAATCTTAAGCCAGTTCCGAATCGTATTTGTCCCTCGGTATCCATCGTAATAGTTTCCGATGTTTTTTCCATTCACTTTTGTTTCTTGGTCCGTCATCATTTTAGCCGTTGACCATTTTTCATTTTCAATCGCCGGTCCGTAAGCGAAAAACGGTTTTGCTGAAGAACCCGGTTGGTGCGGTTCTTTTGCAAAGTTTCGGCGCGACGTCCCTGTCCCTGGATTTTTTCCATCCACGATTCCGAGAATTTCACCCGTTTGCGTGTTGACAGCGGTCGCTGCGGCTTCCGCATACTCCGGTAATTGAACGACTTGGTCTTTTTTAATCGCTTCATTCATATAATCATGCATCGGTTTGTCGATGGATGTATAAATCTTTAACCCTTGGCCGTAGATGTCTTTACCTTCAAGACCAAAGACGTCTTCTAGCTCTTGTGAGACCATATCAAAAATCACGCTATCGTAAGCTGCGTCGTCCTTTGATTTAGGTGCCGGATCAATCAATTTCGAAATCGGTTGGTCGACCCCTTGATCCCGCTGTTTTTGTGTGATGACACCCGTCGTCAACATCGCATCGAGCACTTGTGTTTGACGCCATTTCGTCAGCTTTGGATCTCCTTGAATCGGATCATATGCGGAAGGACGTTGCGGCAGACCCGCAAGCATCGCTGCTTCGGCATAGTTCAACTTATCGACCGTCTTATTGAAGTATGCTTTTGACGCCGTCTGAATCCCGTACGATTCTTGACCGTAATAGTTTTTATTCAAATACATTTCAAGAATTTGTTCTTTTGTATAATCCCGTTCTAAACGAATCGCTAACCACTGTTCCTGGACTTTCCGGGTAATGGTCTTATCTGAGCTCAAAAACGATTGTTTGATGACCTGTTGCGTAATCGTTGAAGCACCCTCTGATCCAAAACCATCTGTGATGTTGGCGATGATCGCGCCACCTAAGCGGCGGAAGTCAATTCCGTTATGCTGATAGAAACGTCGATCTTCAATCGAGATGAACGCATCTTTCACCACATCCGGTACCTCTTTAATCGAGACGTACTCACGACTCGTCCCACCCTTTTTGATTTCTTCCTTATTGCTCGCATAAATTTTCAGCGGAAGCGCATCACGTAGTTTGGATTCATCCAGCTCCGGTGCTGTGGCTACTGCGTAAACGGCAAACCCTCCACCAGCAAGCATCAAAATGATGAACAATCCTGTTGCCACTAACAGCAACTTTTTCCAAAGGGCACCCTTGCCACCGGATCCGCCTGTCTTTTTCTTTTTCGGACGTTTTGTCCGGTTCGTTTGTTTGACTAACGTCTTCGTTTCTTCACGACGTGCGACACGACTTCTTTCCATATGCTATCCTTCTCCTTCAATCTGTAAAGTTTCTCAAGTGAAATATAACTCGTCCACTGCTGGTAAATAATCAATTGCAGGAAACGCACCTGTCTCGAGTTTTTTTCCATGACGTTCGATTTCTGCTAACGGAATCGACTTTCTGCCTGTTTCCAACTGCTCCCACCAGGGGAACAAATGCTCGACAGACAACACATATTGCACATTATACATACTGAATCGAATGATGACAAAACAAATTCCTCCATGTGCTACACATTGACGCATATGTTCAATTTGATGGGAATGAAAGTTTTTTAGTGGGAAGGACGTTTTATGATTGGTTTCCTTCGCTTCAAAATCGATATATCGCCCACGGTACACACCGTTATAATCCGTTGTCGACGGTTGTTTGAAATAGGCTTCTTTGACAACGGCAGCAGACCGTTTCGGGTAATCAACTTGAACGATTTGAAGAGGAGTCGGTTTCTTGTGTATGATTGCCCGATTATGGGTCAAATAAAACGTATTACTTTCATTAATAAGTTTTTCCAGTTTCATTCCACGATTCGAGAAGGTCGATCCTTTGGAACGGGCGTTTTGGATTGTCACACCATGCGACTCAAGTGGTTTTTGAAACTTTTTACCATTCGGGTAATTCAAAACGATTCCCCTCCTATCGCGTTTATTGTACCATGATATGTGATTGTATCGTATCGGCCGAGAGGAGTAGTTAAAAACAAATGACAATAGAACCGTTACTTCAAGACATTGAACGTATTTATCAAGCAGGACGCGATGGGACAGAATATGACTTCCAAAAAGAGGTGATTCCGTTCGTCGAACAAGCGGACCTTCTGATTGCAGAATGGCAACAAAACGCTCAGAACAGCCCTTACCTACGCCCGGCGATGGTCGAAAGTGCCGTCGATCAATTGAAACAATTATCCGTCCAGGCGTTTCAACCCAAAACAAGTTTAAAGCGGTTTAACGAGACGATTAAATCCGTCCGCTACATCGATCAATTGATGCAATAATCCGTTGAATGATGTTTCTGAGCAGGAAATTTTGGTACACTTGTCGTAAATAAGTAGTTAGGGTAGCAGACAGCTTGGACTGTTCCTGCCGAACCGTGCGAGGAGGAGTAGGATTGGCCATATCAAAATCGAATGCGCGTCACGAATCAAAATTGATTCCTCGAGCGACAAATCCAACAGCAAAAAAGTACGTCATGTTCGTCGACGAAACCGGTACACCCAAAGGAAATACACAATTTAACTTGACCGGAGTCTTAATGGAATACAAATATGCCATCGACTCAGATGAAACCGGCGAACCAAGTCCGTTACGAAAACGCTTGATGCAATTCAAATCAGCGGTTTTCGAAGATCCACATATTCCACTCCACCTGAAAGAAATCTTAAAAGCTGAGCACCCGTATGGGAAAGAAGACGGGATCACAATCGATATGTTACGTCACTTTTGGGTCGCTTTACCAGATTTTCTCGTTGACATCGACTGTACGATCGTCAGTGTCGAAGTCGATAAACAAAAACTGCAGGAATTCTATTCTACACCAAAAGATCCATATGTCGTGGCGTTTGCCCACTTGATGAAATCGTTTTATGCGTTTCTTGAGGAAACAGAGGCGACGAGTGCACGGGTTGTCCTGGAAAGTCGGGATGATTATCAAAACTTGTTGATTCAAAAAGCCTTTTTCGATATCTTCAATTCAGGAACGGTCCACCTCGATGTCGAGAAAAGCCGTCAAAAAATCAAAGGGTTCATTTTTGCTGAAAAAGACAGTGATCTCTACCAATCCGGTCTTGAGATTGCCGATCTTGTCTGCCTCCCCCTCTCCCGTGTCCGTCGTGGGGTGATCGAGGTGAAGCCGCGGTTTGTCCATTACGGGGACGAAAACCGAATTTTTAAGGCCATTAAAAACAAAATTTACATTCGCCGGGATAGCCCCGATCAAGATTTTCGAAACTGGGGCTTCAAAAAGGTTCCGATTACTAAAAAACGTCGTGAATGGTCTGACACGCCATGGAACGGTTAAGGCCATCAGAAAAGAAGCTGACTCAATAGTTCGTTTTTATACAAAAAGAAGCAGTGGACACCGCGTCCACTGCTTCTCAGACTGAAGACAAAGTAGTGGTTTTTCTCTTAATCGGGAAGAACCGCTTTTTTTGTTCGCTTCGAATCGTTTTCCTGGGACAAGCATCGCGCCGCAT
>NZ_JACSMT010000052.1:0-16806 GCF_018618815.1 Exiguobacterium sp. s128
TCAATGGGAGACCACGGAAATGTCTCAACTGGAAAACTGCATACGAGGTCTTCTCGGAAGAAGTGTTGCACTTAATTTGACAAACCGTCGTGAAGAAAAAGTCGTCACGGTGACAACGACACCTGCCACACCGGTGCCGGCGCAAGAAGTCAGCGCGACATTGACGAACGAAGAAACGATTCAAGCACCACTCGCGGGACAAGTCGTGCCACTGTCAGATGTACCGGACGAAGTTTTTGCATCGGGAGCAATGGGGCAAGGTGTCGCGATTCGACCGACTTCAAACACGGTCGTCGCACCATTCTCCGGTAGTGTCGTCATGATTGCGCCGACGAAACATGCGATCGGTCTACGGTCGACGAGCGGCGTTGAAGTTTTGATTCATGTCGGTCTTGAGACGGTCGCCTTGAACGGAACGCCGTTTACGTTACATGTCGAAGATGGTGCCAGTGTCGAAGCCGGACAAACCTTGTTGACGTTTGACGCGTCTGCGATTGAACAGCACGGCTTACAGACGATTACACCGGTCATCGTCACGAACGCGTCGAGTTACGCGGAAGTGATCGTCGGACAACACGAAACGGTCGAAGCCAATACGGCGATTTTAACGATCGTCAAATAACAGAAAGATACAAGGAGGAAATGAAGATGAAGACATTACCAAACGACTTTTTATGGGGCGGGGCACTGGCTGCCCATCAATTTGAAGGCGGCTGGAACGCCGGCGGTAAAGGACCAAGCGTCGTCGACGTCATGACGGCAGGTGAACACGGGGTGGCCCGCCGGATCACTGATACGATTGAAGACGGCACGTTTTATCCGAACCATGAGGCGATTGATTTTTATCACCGCTATAAAGAAGACATTGCCTTGTTTGCCGAGATGGGCCTGAAATGTCTCCGGACGTCGATCGGCTGGAGCCGGATTTTCCCGAACGGCGACGAAATGGAACCAAACGAAGCCGGATTGAAGTTTTATGATGATGTCTTTGACGAATTGTTAAAACACGGCATCGAACCGATCATCACGTTGTCGCACTTCGAGATGCCGTTGCATCTGGCCCGTGAATACGGCGGGTTCCGCAACCGGAAAGTCGCCGAGTTCTTCGAGCGATTCGCTGAAGTCTGCTTCACGCGTTACAAAGACAAAGTGACATACTGGATGACGTTCAACGAAATTAACAACAAGATGGATGTCGAAAACCCGTTGTTCCTTTGGACGAACTCCGGTGTCAAAGTCGAGCCGGGTGAAAACGCGATGGAAGTCATGTATCAGACCGGTCACCACGAACTGATTGCCAGTGCCCTTGCCGTCGCGAAAGGAAAAGCAATCAATCCCGACTTCCAAATCGGGGCGATGATTTCACACGTCCCAATCTATCCGTACTCGTCGCATCCGGAAGACGTCATGCTGGCGGAAAAATCGATGCGTCAGCGCTATTTCTTCCCGGACGTTCAGGCACGCGGTTATTATCCGAACTATGCCTTAAAAGAGTTCGAACGCGAAGGGTATCAGATTCCGATTCTCGCCGGCGACGACGAAATCCTGAAAAACGGAACGGTCGACTACATCGGCTTCAGTTACTACATGTCGACGACGGTCAAGCACGATGCGACCGTTAATAATACAGGCAACATCGTCAATGGAGGACTGGCGAACGGTGTCGAGAATCCATACATCCAGTCGAGCGACTGGGGCTGGGCGATTGATCCGGTTGGACTCCGTTACGTCCTGAACCGTCTGTATGACCGGTACCAACTCCCGCTCTTCATCGTCGAAAACGGTTTTGGAGCCGTCGATACGATTGAAGACGGTAAGATTCATGACGCAGCGCGGATTGACTATCTGAAGACGCATATCGAGGCGTTGACGGAAGCGGTCACGGAAGACGGCGTCGAATTGATGGGCTACACGCCATGGGGAATCATCGACATCGTGTCGTTTACGACAGGTGAGATGAAAAAACGCTACGGCATGATTTACGTTGACCGCGACAATGAAGGCAACGGTTCAATGGAGCGGATGAAAAAAGATTCGTTCGACTGGTACAAACAGGTCATTGCGACAAACGGACAAGACTTGGCGTATGACAAAGCAGCACAACGTTAATCAAACAGACCTCCATCCGAAGCGGGTGGAGGTTGTTTGTGTCTAAAAAAAGTTTGCCTGAACAACGAAAAGACGTATGATAAAGAAGGTGGTATCCAGTATTTGTATGGATAACCAGATATCATCCCAAGTACAGGATGTTCAGAACAGTAATGGAGGTAATACCTATGTTTACAGTTGATGAGTATTTAGCTTCAATCCAAACGAATCTTGCGCAGCACACAGACGTGCTGGTCAACAATTTGAAGGCAATCGCGGGGGCAACCTTTGCACCGGATGTCGAACTGCTAGATTTTTCTGCGTTTATCGAACCATCGCGGCATGATCTATCAATCATGTTCTTTTCGATGGACCGAGAAGCCAATGAAGTGTTTGAAGAAGATGGGACACCGGGGTTTGCCGGCAGTAAATCGATGCTTGACGAGGCGGTGTATTATCACGTCACACCGAAGTTATCGGATGACTTTGATGTATTCCATGAAGAAAATGAAGAAATCTTGATCGAGCAGGAACGACAACTCTTTGCGGATTGGTTCGGCATGTGTTGGCAACAAGCCGGCGGAGAGCGGGTTCAACTGCCAGCCTATTTTAATGTCCACGACGAAGGAGAAACGTTTGACTTGAAGCGGCGTATTTGGATGGATGAAGAGGAAAAATGGGATTGAGTTCGGAGACGGTTGGTAAGAATCGCTTCATGGTGGGTGTCAGCATCGCGACGGTATGGGAATTTGAGGCGACGCTGGATTACTTTCATGTACAAGAAACGGAACGGATCACGTACCCGTATGGGGAATACTTTTGTCGGACAATCAACGGGACGCCGGTCGTCTTTTACAGTACCGGTGTCCGGAAAGTGAATGGTGTCGGTGGAAACCAGTACATGCTGGCGCATTTTCCGCTTCAAAAAGTGCTTGTCATCGGGACGTGTGCCGGAATCGACGAACGGTTTGACGTCCTCGACATCATTATTCCGAATCGTGCCGTCCAATATGACTGTACGGTGAAGGAAGTCGAGCCGTTACTTAAACCGTCGTTCATCGTTGAAATGGATGTCGCGAAATACGGGAACGATTATCAGACCGGGACGATCGGAACGGCGGACCGCGCCGTCGTCATGTGGAAAGATTATCTGGAACTGCAGGAGAACGGCATCACGATTGCCGATACGGAAGCCGGGGCAATTGCCTACATCTGTCTTAAAAATGATGTCGAATGCATCATCATTAAAGGGATTTCGGATGTTCCGACGGATGAGACGGATCTTGATCCGCTTCAGTCGAACCAGGAACAGATCAACGTCTACATCGAAAACACACCAAAAGTCATGACGCGGATTTTTGACGAGTATCTTCCGTTATTTATTTAAAGGAGTGGCAATATAAAAAAACGACTTCTTTGTTTGATTCCGCTGACCCTCATGCTCGGTGGATGTGGGATCGGACAGCCAAACGAGCCAAACTTTCCTCAGTATACGGGTGAACCGTTGAACATTGCCTATATCGGAAAAACACCGGAAGTCCGGGAAGATAACGTCCGTCTAAAGAAGATTTCGTTCGGTGAATTAAAGAATCGCAAGCAGATCGCTTCAACGTTCGACGCTGTACTGATCATGCCGAACAAGTTACTGGAAGCGGATCAAGGGGAGTATGCTGACATCTATCTGAAGATGAGAATTCCAACATTTTTCATCGGATCGAACAAGGGCCACGTGCCGTTCATCGCGGACTGGATTTCTTATAAGGAAGCAGCAGGTGAAACGACGGATTATGCAGCCGGTTACTTGAACGGGAAAACGACCTTGTTTTGGACATACGGGTTATACAACGATGTTAAAACGAAGGGACATATTACCGCCATGTATTCGAATGTCTTTCAAACGGTGGAAACGGTCAAGAACAAACGGCAGCAGTAACAGGAAAACGCCATTCCGGTATAAAATTGGAATGGCGTTTTACGTATGAGATTGTGTCATGATGAGAAACGTGGCATGAGCAGTCGAAAAAGTCGTTTGCCGTCGAAATCCAAGCTGTTCATACAGGTGAATCGCCCGTTCGTTAAATGTCGCAACGGTCAAACGGAAGGGGAAGGAAGTCTGGGATTTGACGGTATCGAGGACAAATGAACAAAACGTAAATCCTGTTCCTTGTCCGGTCAGTTCAGGTTGACGGCCAAGCCCGATATCCAAGTGGTCATCTGGATACAAATGGAGTGAACGACCGGGTGGTACTTGCGCGGACCGGCCGGCACAGAAGAAGCCGGCGAGTTGTTTTTGAGCGATGACGGCCTGGTAGGAACCGTCAAGCAGTTCAGCATATGCCTCCTCCGACGTTTCCATATTGTAAAAATCGTACGGCGGCGGATAGGTCCACTTCAGAATGGCAGTTGCCTGATCAACTGTCATTGGGACAGCTTGAAATATCATAATGCATACCTCCGGATATATTTTTTTCACTGTATCGCATTCCTGTTATTTTTTCTATATAATGGTAAAAAGAAACGAGGGAACTGACATGACGATAACGGAATTTTACCAATACTTACCGGTCCTTGAGACCAAACGATTGATCCTGCGGCCGCTTCAAGCAAGCGATCGCGATGACTTATTCGAATATACACAAGACGAGGAAACCGCTCGATACGTGACGTGGAATGCCAATCAGACGATTGAGCAGGCAGAACAGTTTCTGAACTACGTCCTGTCGAACTACGAACAGGGGAAAGAAGCACCATGGGCGATCGTTTGGAAGGAAACCGGTAAGATGATTGGAACGATTGACTTCATCCATTTGTTGCTCGATGACACTAAACAAGCGGAACTCGGTTATGCGATATCGCGTCAGTTCTGGGGCAAAGGCATCGTCACGGAAGCCGTCGCACGTGTCATGGTATTCGGATTTGAAGAACTCAGACTCGAGCGTATCCAGGCCCGGTGCATGGAGGGCAACATCGGTTCCGCCCGGGTGATGGAAAAAGTCGGCATGACGTACGAGGGAACGTTGCGCCGATTGATCTTCATCAAAGAAGCGTTTCACGACGTCAAGATGTATTCGATGTTACGTGAGGAGTACACCGTATTGCGTCAAGAGTCGACACAACAGACGGAACAACATCAATGAGTCAAAACCCCCAATCCGGTTCGCCGGTTTGGGGGTTTTTGATTAGATCGTCTGTTCAACGGATGAAGCATCCACGAATTCGACCGTATGCGTCACCGTATCGAGAATTCGCGTCCGCGGATCATCTTTTGAGAGGAAGATGGCTTCGCCGCTCGCGTTAAACGCAAACGCCGTCGGAATCGAGAAGCCGCAATTCCGGTAAGACCCGTCGGCGTGACTCGTTCCGATGAATAGTGCTGATTGCTGGCGGCTGATTTTTTGTGCTTCACCGGACCAGTCCGTGTATTGTTCCTCACTAAACATTCCGACACCGATTGGATTAAAGATGATATCCACTGTATCGTGCTTCAGACCATCCAATCCGAGAAAAATCTCGCGGCAAAGCAGATATCCGGCTGCTTGCCCGGCAACGATGGCGGTCGACGGCGTATAGAGCGGACCCGCTTCCGGTGTCTTCGCCCGGTCGAGCAGGAGCTCTCCTTCTGCATTGATAATCAGTGCCCGGTCCAAACGGTTTGCGTCGCGGTAACCGGTCACGATGATCGTCGCATACTGTTTTGCTAACTGGCGCAACGTCGCGACATCTGTCTCGCGGCAATACCCTTCCGGATAGAGAAGGAGATTGATGTCCGGATAGGCGGCAATCTCACGTCGTAATTGTTCGAGTTGGGTTTCCTGTTTGGGTTGGCCGATTAAAATTTTCATAGTGGAGCACATCCTTATAAGTAGTGTAGGAATTAAGAAATTTGTTTTGTTGTCTGATCTTCGCGGAAAAATGCTTCCTTGTTTGATCGCAGAACACTAACAATCAGCACGACACTCAGTCCCGCAAGCAGGACGGCGGCAACGATGATGCTGAACCGAAGCGGGAGCACATCACCGGTAAAACCAATCACTAAAATGAACAGGATTTGAACCAGGCTTTGACCAAGACCATACAGGCTCGTGAAGCGCCCGATCAAATCGTGCGGGACATTGTTTTTGTAAAACGTCAGGAAACCGGTTCCGGAAAACGTATTAAAAAAGCCGAGTAACAAAAATCCGACCGTCACCATCAGGAATGAGTCGGCAGTCGCATAAAGTAAGTAACCGAGCGCAACAAACAGATAACCGCTGACGAGTAATGCCTTGAGCGACAGCCGGTTCGCAAAACGTGCCACGGTCAGACCACCGAGGACGGAACCAATTCCCGTGATGCTGATCAGAAGTCCGTAATCGGTTGTGGTCAGACCGACGACTGTCTGTAGAAACACGACTTCCTGGGCATCCATCGCGAGAGCGAGACTCATGGACAGAATCCCGAGTATGTAAATCAGACAAACGAAACGATTGGTACGGCTGAAGCGGCTCACAGTCCGCCAATCTGTTGCGAGATCCCCGACCTGTAGTTTTGGAGTAGATGCTGCGCGCGGAATAGACGGCAAAGTAAGCAGTAACAGACCGGATACGAGGAACGACACCGCGTTGATCCAGATAGCCACTCCCGGTGTTGCGATAAGCAACAATAATCCGGCGATGGCCGGACCAATCAAAAAAGCACTTGATGTAATCAGACTCCGGTACGCATTAAACGATTTGCGGCTGTTTTCCGGGACGATTTGCGTCAGATAACTGATTGCGGCTGGTTCAAAAAACGCTTTGACGAGCGCCAGTCCGAACAACGTCAGGTAAATCAACGGTAACGTCGAAATCAGGGGAATTAAGGCAACGAGCAGTGCACGGATCGCATCTGTTCCAATCAACCATCGCCGGACATCGACCCGGTCAATCACGCTGCCGGCCCAAAATTTCATGAACAGGGAGGCAAGTGGACCAATGATCCAAAGACCGGCGACGGCAGCGGCTGATCCGGTCAGCTGATAGAGGTAGACATTGATGGCGACTAAATACACAAAATCTCCGAACTGGGAGATACCGAATGAGAGAAGTAGCGTTGAAGTGCGAGACACGATAGTCCACCTACTTTAGTCATACATATTTTACCAAAAGTATACAGGAAGTGTGGATGATGTGCTATACGAGAATTCAATTACTTATTCAGGACGTGAATCCGGTTTCTGTAGAAGTGACTGTAGAAGCGAACTGATTACGCTGAATGTAAAGGGGATCAAAATCAGCAGGAAAGCAAAAAGAATGAGACCGGGCGCATCATCACGGTCGGCGACGATGAACATGACAGGAAATAAACAGAGTGCGACGGCACTGATGATATAAAAACACGTTGTGATGATCCCGAATGAAGCGGCAATCGGTGTAACGGTTGCGTTCGATTTGAGGGAACGAAGAATTTTCAAGATATGGATGAAGGCAATCAGACAAGGGATGAATGCTAATAGTCCCGCCATCAAAATAAAATAACCCGGTTTATCCAGTAAAATATCCAGTGAGAATCCTTTTTGTGCTCTTTTAATAAACAGGGAAATCGCGACTCCTGCTAATCCGAACAAACCAATCAGCATTCCAGTGAAAACCAGTTGCAAATAAATGAGACGCCATTTTTTCATGATCAATCCCTCCTTTCTTTCTGTCAGTATAGAACAACCGACATGAAAGATTGCCCGTCTGAAGGCGGATTTAAGCGAGGGAATCGATTCTTTTTTATTAATTCAAAGCAAAGTACTCGGAATTAAACTTGAAGTATGTTATGCTAGAAATAAGAAAAGTAAGGAAGTAAGGAAAATCAGAAAAAGAAAGAAGGAAGTTCGGAATGGAGCTATCCAAGTTGACGTCCAAGGGACAGATTACGATCCCGAAAAAAATCAGACAAGCGTTACAGGTGGAGGAAGGAGATCGCGTTGCATTCATCGAGGAAGACGGGTTTGTCATCATGGCGAAAGCGGATTTAAAACAGCTGCATGACCTTCAAGATATATTGAGTGACGAAAAATTCAAGGCACTCATCCAGAAAGCCAATCATCATTTGTAAACCAATCGATTGACCAATTCAAAGGAGGAACTACACATGGATATGCGCGAAGTGGATTTACCGGGAATCGGACGGAAGTTCGAAGGCATCACAACTCGAGGAGACAAGGTGGTCGTCATCGTCCATGACGACGGTCGCCGGGAAATGCACCATTATGACGACGACGATTTTGATGAGAGCATCTCGAGCGTGACATTCAACGATGCGGAAGCACGGCAGATGGCTGGTATTTTAGGGGGCCTTGCGTACAAACCGAAAGATCTCGAAAAAATTGAACTGGCGTTTGACGATCTTGTCATCGAATGGTTTAAGATCGGTGAGGATTCAACCGTCAACAATCGGACGATCGGTGAACTTGATGTTCGTAATCAGTATGACATCTCGATCATCGCTGTTTTGAAACACGATAAATCAAAATCATTGAATCCGGGACCGGATACACGTCTTGAAGCAGGCGATACGATCGTCTTGTCCGGTGAACGTCAATATATCCGCCATATCACGAAAGCCCTATTCTCCATCGAAGGAGGCGGATAATATATGGATCATTTAATATTTGAAGTCGGTACCGCGCTTATCTTAGTGGCGATCGCAGCATTGCTTGCGAATAAATTAAATTTTTCGATTATTCCGTTTTTAATTATCTTAGGAATAATCGTTGGGCCGCACGCTCCGACAATCGGGATACTAGACTTCAAGTTCATTGAAAGTGCAGAGTTCATCAGTTTCCTCGGACGCATCGGTGTCCTGTTCCTGTTATTTTATCTCGGACTGGAGTTTTCGATTGGTAAGTTGATCCGGTCGGGAAAATCAATCGTCACGAGTGGAACGATTTATCTCTCGATCAATTTTACCGGTGGTTTGCTGTACGGGTTCATCGCCGGCTTCCCGTTATATGAAGTACTGATCATCGCCGGAATCATCACGATCTCATCCAGTGCAATCGTCGCGAAAGTCTTGGTCGACTTGCGCCGGACCGGGAATACGGAAACGGAACTCATTCTCGGCATCATCATGTTCGAAGATATCTTCCTCGCCGTCTACCTGTCCGTCTTGTCCGGACTCCTGCTTGGTGGCGGGACCACTTTACTCGGTTCGTTAACCTCAATTTTGATTGCCCTCGGTTACATGTTGCTGTTTTTCATCATCGCAAGGAAAGCAACACCACTCCTCAACCGGATGCTAAAGATTGCGTCCGATGAAGTTTTCATCATCGTTGTCTTTGCGTCATTGTTTTTCGTCGCCGGTTTCTCAGAAACGATTCATGTCGCGGAAGCCATCGGAGCCTTACTGCTCGGACTCGTCTTTTCGGAGACGGATCAAGGGGAGCGGATTGAACACCTCGTCGTTCCGTTCCGTGATTTCTTCGGTGCCATTTTCTTCTTCAGTTTCGGACTGAGCATTGATCCGACGATGCTGCTCGATGCCGTTTGGCTCGCACTTGGTGCCGTCGTCATCACGATTGTCGGGAACTACGTCGCCGGCATGATTGCCGGACGCAGAGCCGGACTGTCGCACAAAGCGTCATCGAACATTGGTCTGACAATCGTCTCCCGTGGTGAGTTTTCAATCATCGTTGCGAATCTCGGGATCGCCGGCGGACTGATGGATATCCTGTCGCCGTTCTCGGCCCTGTACGTGTTGATTCTGGCCATCCTCGGACCACTTATGACAAAAGAATCGAAACGAATCTTTAATTTCATGAACGGTATCTTTAAATGGACGGAACCGAAACCGAAAAAAACGAAAATTAAATCTTGATTGCTTGAGAAAATAGAACGCTGATGGATTCACCTATTGATCAAAACAAGCAGGCTTTCATGACTTCACTGTCGTATTCCTATTAGTAACAAATCTGCTTGAGGAGGGATACAATGAAAGCCGTCATTTGTACTGCTTATGGTCCGCCGGATGTATTGAAGTTACAAGAGGTCGAACAGCCTGTCCCGAAAGAATCTGATCTGCTGATTCAGGTACATGCTTCCGCCGTGCACTCCGGGGACCGTCGTCTGCGGGCGCTCGACGTCCCGGCAGCCGGAAAGCTCCCGATGCGTCTCGTCGTCGGATGGAAAGCACCGAGACAGCCGATTTTAGGAGTCGTCTTAGCGGGTGAAGTCGTCGCGACGGGTAACCGTGTAAAAAACTTCAAGGTCGGCGATCGTGTCTACGCCCTGACCGGAATGCGTTTTGGCGGGTATGCCGAATATGCCTGTATCAAGGAAAACAAGTGTGTCCAGCAGATGCCGCGCAACGCAAGCTTTGCAGAAGCAGCCAGTCTTCCGTTTGGCGGAACGACCGTTCTGCATTTTTTCCGGAAACTGAACCTCGAGCAGGCAAAGACCATCCTGATTTACGGGGCGTCCGGAGCCGTCGGTTCGATCGCTGTCCAGATTGCGAAAGAATATGGTCTTCATGTGACGGGCGTCTGTAGCGGGCGGAATGCTGAGATGATCAAACGTCTTGGCGCGGACATCGTCGTCGATTATACAAAACCGGACTACGATGCTGCGCTGACGATGTATGACGCGGTGTTTGATGCGTCCGGAAAGGTGGAGAAACGGACGGCACGCCAGCATGTCAAGGCGGGCGGAGCGTTTCGTTCAGTCGCCGGACAAGGCGTCGCCCGGGCACTGAAGGACGATTTAACCCAGCTGAATGAGTGGTTTGAAGCAGGGAAGATCCAAGCGGTCATCGATACGGTGTATCCGCTTGAGGATATCGTCGCCGCTCACCGTTACGTCGATTCCGGACAGAAGCACGGCAATGTGATTGTGTCGGTTGCCGACGATCATGATTGAACGGATAAAATGAAATGCCGTCATCAAGAAAAAACCTTTGAACACATGCATGGATTAAATGCATCGTTTCAAAGGTTTTTCTGCGTAGCAGGTCATCTTAAGACGTCATACGTTGCCATGATGAATTGTCTGGACGGACGGCAACCGGTCAGGTTGAACCGGGTTTCAAGCGTCCCTTCCGGAAACAGCGGGATTCCACTGCCGAGGACGACCGGGGCGATCGCCAGTTCGAGCTGATCAATCAGTTGCAACCGTAACGCTTCTTGAATCAATTCACCGCCGCCGACGAGCCAAATCTTACCGTCAATCGTCGGACCGATCCGGTTGATTAAGGCATCGAGCGGTTCATTCGTGTAGATTGCGTGTTCCGACTGTTTGCCCGGTTGCCGGGTCAAGACGTAGTTGTCGATGGTCGGGTACGGATACTCTTCGCTCAGCACCAAGACTTCGTCAAACGTCTTTCGGCCCATGATGACGGCACCGACGTCTTCCATGAACGTCGCGTACCCATTGTCACCGTCGCCTTCGACAGCAAACAACCAATCGAGCGAATCGTTCGAACGGGCGATTTTCCCATCTAAACTGCAGGCGATATATAAAACGGTTTTTGTCATCGTAACTCCTCCTGTTGTTTGTTCTACACTTAGTCTACGGTATAATCATGACAAAAGATGTCGTAATTAAAGAGGGGATTTTTATGAAAAGTCGTCATTTAAAAGTCATGCGTCTGCTGAACCGGCAACAACTTCTGACGGCACGGGAACTGGCGGAATCCTGTGAGGTTTCCTTACGGACGATTCAGCGGGATTTACTTGAGCTCGAAGCGAACGGGTATCCAATCTACAGTGAACGCGGACCGGCTGGTGGCTACCGGGTCTTACCAAATCGTTTGTTGCCACCGCTTGCCTTGCGGGAACAGGAAGCCATCACCCTGTTTTTGATGCTCGACTGGGTCGGACAGATTCCCGATTTGCCGTTTGGTGCGTTGCGGGGCAATCTTGCCGAGTGGTATCTGCACGAACTGCCGTCCGATCTCGAAGCCAAGTTGGACCGTCTCAAAGGACGGGTCCGTTTTGCACGACCGGATACACCACCGTCTCCCTTGACACGTGACTTATTGCGTTTGATGGAAGCGGAAGTCAAAGGGGAGATGGTCTACCAGACGACAAGCGGTCGACGGACGATCCTCATTGATCCGATTGGTCTGACATTTGAGCGCAACCGTTGGTATCTGCTTGCGCAAACGGACCGGGGATTGCGCCAATATCGCGTTGACCGGATGGAACAGGTGACCGAGACGGCTATCCCATCGGAACGGATGACATTCGAGGAGGCAGATCAACAAGGGCAGGCGGGGGAACAGGTGACGGTCCGCTTGAAGTTGACATTACTCGGGGAACGGTTGCTCGAAGGAATCTTACCGCTCAACGAACAACGGACATGGTCCGTCCCTGTTGCGGAATTACCGTTTCTCGGCCGGCAATTGTTTGGACTCGGTCGGGAGGTCAAGGTGCTTGAACCGTTGGCACTCCGGGAGGATATTAAAAAGCAGGCCAGGGAATTACTCGCATTCTATAGAGACTGAAAAGGGAGGATTCCCCTAAGTCAGTGAGAAACTATGTTACGATAAAGCTAGAGAAACAGTTGAATATGGAAGGGGTTTTCTATGGAAACGTTATCACTCATTTTGTTAATGCTTGCCTTAATCATCTTGACGCAAGTCCTCGGTCACTACATCCGCTTCATTCCGACGGCATTGATACAAATTGTCGTCGGAACGATTGCCGCGCTGTTAATCAGTGGACTGAAGATTGAAGTCGAATCGGAATGGTTCCTGTTATTATTCATCGCTCCATTGCTCTATAACGACAGTTCACATTTTCCGCGCGATGAACTGTGGAAGATGCGCGCTGCCATTTTCGGTAATGCCATCGTCCTCGTCTTATTGACGACGGTCATCGGTGGATACTTCATCAACTGGCTCGTACCGGTCATTCCGGTTGCGGCGGCCTTTGCGCTCGCTGCAATCCTGTCGCCGACCGATCCGATTGCCGTCAACGGGATCGCGAAACGGGTTCAGATTCCGGAACAGATTTTAAATCTCGTCCGGGGAGAGTCGTTGATCAATGACGCGTCAGGACTTGTTGCCTTCAGTTACGCAGTCGCAGCCGTCGTCACCGGTTACTTTTCAATTCAACAGGCGACGACGGAATTCGTCTACATGTTCGCTGTCGGAGCAGTCGTTGGTCTCGCCATCAGTGTCGCGATGAACTGGTTGAAGATGAAATTACGGCGGACAGGAATTGAAGATGTCGTTTTTTATGCGTTGTTGCAAATCCTGACACCGTTCATCATCTTTTTTGTGGCAGAAGAAATCTTGCATGCGTCCGGCGTTATCGCAGTCGTGACCGGCGGTATTCTCCATGCCTTGATTAAAGAGCGGACGGAAACGTTTTTTGCCCAGGAACAGACGTTGACCGACAACATCTGGACGATGATTGCCTATATCCTGAACGGGATCATCTTCCTGTTACTCGGTCTGACGTTACCGGAAGCGACACGCGAAATCTTTGCCGATGATGCGATCAACAATTGGCGTCTGATGTCGTTCGTTATTGAAATTGGAACGGTCATTCTGTTGATTCGTCTGATTTGGACGATGTTCTTCAATTGGTTCGACCATCGCTTCCTGAAAAAAGCGGATCACCGCAAACCGTCGTTTAAGCAGGATGTCATCACGACACTCGTCGGCGTCCGCGGAACGATTACGATGGTCGGGGTCTTGTCATTACCGTTCGTAACCGAATCAGGAGAAGGGTTCCCGGAACGGTCGCTGATCATTTTCCTCGCGGCCGGTGTCATCATCTTCACACTCGTTCTCGCGACAATCCTTTTACCGTTGCTCAACCGCGGTGAGGCCGATGCCCAGCCGGAACTCGATTTGAATTCGTATAAACAGCGGATGGTCAAACGGGCGATCACGGAAATCAAACAGGTCGTGCAGGAAGAAAACTCGACCGTCGCCTTTGATTTATTAAATGAATATCATGTCATGCTGCGTCTGCTACGGGCACAGGAGAAAAGTGAGGAAGAATTAACCCATTTCAACCAACAGCTGAAAAAACTGCGGCTTGAGGCCGTCCAGTGGGAACGCAACTTTACGAAGCAGTTCCTGCAGGAGCACAAAACACCGGACCAGTTGAAAAAAGAAGTCTTCCGGTCAATCGATAACCGGCGCGAAGCCATTGATAAGGAAGCCCGTTTCCGTCTGTTGCAACCGATCCGGAAAATTTTATGGAAACGGAAACGGTCGAACATGTCATCCGATCAATTGATTCACTTGACACAGGTCGAGCATGAGCTGTACGAACAGGTCATGACAGGAGTCATCACCCGGCTCGAAGGATGCCGCGGCGATTATCCGCCCGATGTCGTTCAAAGTGTGCTTGAATTCTACAAACGGTTACGGTTTAAGCATACGCGCTGGTCGTCACCGGTCGGTGGAAAAGCCGATGTCGATCAACAAAAAGAAGAACTTTGTCTGCGGGCAATCGAAGTCCAGCGCCAGGAAATCGCTTCGATGTCAAAAGAAGGCGATTTGTCCGGCGAAGAAGAAAAAGAGTTACGTCGGTTCATCCACTATATTGAAAGTGTCGTTCTCTATGAGTACGTCGAGTGAGCTAAAAAATGGGGCTGACTCATAAGTGAAGATGTCTCTTGATTAAACTGAACAAAGGGAGGGAAATTTCCAGGGTGAATCCGGGGATCTTCCTCCCTTTTCCTTTTGTTGTGACACTGTATGACGCACAGGCGAAACGTCTCGCAATTGAAGAAGTCTTATTTGATGTGAAAATATAATATCAGTCTTCCCCCCTTCAAATGAAAGGAATGTACGACTCATCAATTTGATTTCGAAACAAAACAAGAGTTTCTTGTTGAAAGACATGCTTGCTCCGCTTGCAAAGGAGTTTGACTGGATTATCTTGGACTCAGTTCCTTCTATTAATGAACTGTCAAAAGTGGTCCTGTCATGTGCGGATCATGTAGTCGTACCCTTTATGCCAAAGAAACTCGTATTCGATCAATTAGGTAGTACCATTCGCACCATTCGTCAGGTGAAAAAGTTCTATAATGCTACTCTCGACGTAACAGGTATTATGCCAGTTGCCATCGATTTAGGTTTAAAAGGAGATCGGGAATATGTAGAGGCGATGAAGCAGTTAGCACATGCGGAGAATCTTGCCGTTCTTCCGGCCGTTCGTCGAGCTGCCTTTATTGAGAAAGCAGCAGACAATGGGAAAAGTGTTCTTTAATACAAGTCAAAGGAAGGACTAGAACTGGCGCTACCGTTTCGAGAACTTGCACGTCACATGACCGGAGGCAATCAACATGAAGGCACGGAATAAACAGATTCATAAAGTAAAGCCGCAAGAGCAACATCCTTACCGGAGTGGTTTAACCGATATCGGATCTGTTGTGCAAAAGTTACCGGTCTCGCGTGATCTTGAAAATCTTGCGGTTGAGATAAAAGAGCTAGCCAAGGTTCAAACCATCTCAGTCTTTGAAATTGGGAAACGTCTTTCAATCGCTCGATTGGAAATGCATGATAAGCAAGAATGGCGAAATTTTTTAGATGTCGTCAGCTTCTCAAATTCGCTTGCCTCACGCTACGTTAAGGCCTATGACACCTTTGAAGAGTCACTGGGTACCTTACCGGCTTCAAAAATCTTTGAATTGATGTATGTCGAGGATCCGGAAGATGTTGTGCTACATGGTCTTCCTGTAGAAGAGGGACGCAAGCCAATTGAGCAAGCAACCGTTCGAGAGATTCGTGCCAATCGATCTAGTACGTCTGGTGTAAAAGTACGTGCTTTTCGCCAGAAAGAGGTGGCATCGACGGTTGTCTCGGCGCGAGTGCCAACAGAAACATCTGAACGTATTCGGATGATGGCGAGTGCGAAAGGACTCAGCATTAGTGAGTACCTCTCAAACATAATAGAAGACACGATCAGCCGTGACATTGTGGAGAATGATCAGAATACCGATCAGCTAGAAGGGGAGGAAGAACAGTGAAGAAAATCGCATTATACAATCGTAAGGGGGCGTCGGAAAATCGACGACGACGATTAACCTTGCCCATGTATACGCACGACAAGGACTACGTGTCCTCGTCATCGATGCCGATGATCAGGCTTCAACCACAAACGATCTTGGCTTGACAGATGATTACGACGGAAAAGTACTTCTTGATTGTTTAATGGAAGAACATGATCCATTTTATGTGCCGATTGAACACGTCATTGTCACGTGTGAATATGAGAACGGCACGATTCATTTAGTACCTACACGTCGATCAGCATCCCCAACAGGACTGACGAGTCAATTAGGATATGAGTATCGTTTAAGCGAAGAATTAGCTCGTCTAGAAGAGTTCTTTGTTATCTGTTTGATCGATTGTCCAGGATCCACTTCTGCGTTAAATCCATATGCGCGTTGCGCACTTGTCGCACAGGATCGAATCATCATGCCGGTTCAAATGCAAAAATTTTCGATGGATGCTGTTTATACCGCTCCTGAGGAAATAGAGGAAATGAAACGTTACAAAGCAGATATCCATATTGCCGCCTTTTGATTATTTAAATGGTACATTAGGAATAGAAATTTCAGATCTAAGTTCATTTGAAGAAAGTTATGACAAATTAGTACGTACAATTTGGAACGAACCTATATTACAACCTTTAAAAATTGGAAAAAAGCCAGATTTTAATGTGACGAATTGTAATATTAAGTGCAACACCTAGCTGAAAACACAAAAAAACCCATAACGACCTCGTGTAGAATAGAGTTACCACACAAA
>NZ_JACSMT010000053.1:0-15490 GCF_018618815.1 Exiguobacterium sp. s128
CAAAAATTTAGATGTGGCCATAGAAAAAGCTCCCTTCAAAAGTAGACAGTTTTGTTATTTCAACTGTCTACTTTTGTGGGAGCATATCAAACTGAGAGGAATGTGCTTTTTGCTTGTTTAAACATCGATAGTCAGAGTGCATAAATCGCAAGGTGGGCAGTTGCTTTACCGCTTAAGACAATTCCTTGACTGGTTGATTTCGGGAAGATACGGGCAGAAGCCACCGCTTCTCCGTCGTTCAAGAAGACTTCGATCGACGAACGGTCGACGAACAGCCGCAGCGTGTGCAGTGGTTCAGTTAACGGGATGGAACGCGTCGTTCCGTATTCGATAGCGGGAACCTCTGCGCCAGACCGTGTACGATCCATTGTAAATCGTTTCGTCTGTGTATCATACCGCAGAATCGTTTCTTCTTGCTCACTCGCACGAACCTTTAATTCGAACTGTCCGGAAGAAATAGCAAGATGAGACAGGACCAGTTCAAAGACTTCCGCTTGGACAGGACTTGCCTGTTGTTCGACTACAAGATGTTGTTCATACAGGGTGTCTTTTCGTAGAGAGGTTAGTTCGCGGACCGGATTTTGGCGTAAATGCCCCTGTTCGAGTGTCAATTCTCGTGGCAGTGTCAAAGCGTGCGCCCATTTATAACGATCACTTGGATACGTGATATCGGGTAAACCCATCCAACCGACGAGAATCCGGCGACCGTCTGCTGCTAACGTCGTCTGGGGTGCATAAAAATCAAAACCAAAATCAAGTTCTAAAAAGTCTTCATGTTGATAAGACAGATTCGGGAAGTCGACCGTCTGACCGATGAAGTAACCGGATTGGAAAATGTTTTGGTAGTGGTCCCCTGTCGGTTCGATGCCTTGTGGACTAAAGAGCAACAATCCGTGCCCATCCAGCTCAAAATAATCGGGACATTCCCACATATAGCCGAAGTCCGGATAACGTGTATTCAGTTCTCCGAGTAACATCCAGGATTCAGCATCTTCCGAGTGATAGACGACCGTAGCGCCGGTCAAATCATTTCGCTGGGCACCGATGATACAATACCATGTCCCTTGATGTTGGAACACTTTTGGATCCCGGAAATGTTCGGTATAACCATCAGGTACCGTTGCGATTGCTGGCGGAAGATGTTTTTCAATCCGACCATCTGAACGAAGATGTCCAACGATTTGGCTTGTATGCCGGACCCAATCCTGATCGCGTTTATTGCCTGTGTACATGATATGGACTTTATCATCCTTGACGAAGCCACTACCAGAGTAGGCACCATGCGAATCGGGATCATCATTTGGGATCAGTGCCGCGCCTTCATCGAACCAGTGAACCAAATCCTTTGACGTCAGATGATACCAGTATTTTAATCCATGAACCGGTCCGAGTGGGAACCATTGATAAAATAGGTGGTACGTACCATCGTGATAGACAAAACCATTCGGGTCATTTAACAATCCGGTTGGTGGTTGAACATGAAAAGAGAAGCGCCAAGGGGATGTCCGGACTTCTTCTTTCATGAGTTGGTACACTTCCGGTGCGAGATCGGAGAGTGGGCGGTAGCGTGCTTCGCGTGTCCACTGATTCATGCTGTCAGCTCCTTGTTGTAAGTAGTTGTGTAGTTTCTTCTATTTGTTCACATTACGGAGAACGGTCTGGCTTGTCAATCGTGTCCATCACTATTACTGATGGAAGGTGAGGCGACTTTTACCGTGTTTTTTAGAATCGTATAATGCCATATCGGCACGTTGGATGACATGTTCAATCGACTCTTCAGATGAACGGATGGCGACACCAATACTTGCTCCGATCTGGAGTACATGTTGGTTTAGGACAAACGGATAGGAAAGTGTATGGATGATATCTTTTCCATAACGATCAATCTCCTCAAGTGAAAGTATTTCATTAAGAATGATCAAAAATTCATCACCACCAAGGCGTGCCACCATGCCCTCGTAACGGAATGATTTTTGGAGACGATCGGCGACTTCAATCAGGACAAGATCTCCCATCGCATGCCCATACTGATCATTGATGGCTTTAAAACCATCTAAATCAAGATACAAGTAGACTTGGTTATAGTCTTTGAGCGACAACAGATCTAAGTAATCCGATAATCCGTTGCGATTGGGTAAACCGGTTAAGGCGTCATGTAAAGCGAGTGATTCATACGTTGTCCGTTCTTGTTCCGTATATCTTAACGTGGTCGTCAATTGACGTAATGCAATCGAAAGAACCTCCACTTCACGAATTCCTTTGTGGTATGGAATCGATTTTAACGGATCATGCTGCATCGCTTCTGCTGCCTGAGTAATCTGTTGTAAGGGACGAGTCAGCAGTCTCGCGACGAACCAACCGATGAGGGCTGTGAGGAGCGATGCAATTAAACCGGCAATCAGAATATACGTTTTTAGTGTACTGGCATCTGAGAAAGCGACCTGACTCGGCTGACGGACGAGGACAGTCCAGCCGAGACCATCATAACTTTTATACCCTTTACTTTTAGCCAGACCTGTCAAATACTCCTGACCATTTTTCCAAGTCGACACTTGGTAACCGGCCTGATTTCCTGACAAGAAGGAAGCGGGGAGCGTTTTACCACGCCACTGCTCCGGACCGAGTAAGACCGTTCGATTTTGTTTACTGACAATAAAGACTTCAACATCCTTGATCTGAGCCGTCGAACTTTGGAAACTCTGTTCGATTTCCTTCGCCCATTCAAAACTCAGATGCGCTGCGAGAACACCAGTCAGTTTTCCATTCGTAAATAAAGGTGTGCTGATATCAACGAACTGTAAAGGCTCACCACTAGGGTTCGGGAGTAATTTGGCAAGCAAGACGGCATCATGGACGTCACCGATAAACGGTTTTTTTTGTGCTTGTTGAAAGACCGGACGCTCTTTGATCGATTGACCTTCTAAAATTGTTCCGGTTGAAGCAAGGACTTGACCATCGGGTGCGACAACACCAATCCAAGAAAAGTCAGGAATTTGTTGTTGCAGTTGCTGTAGCGTATCACGGGTTTCCTCTGTGTTCTTAGGTTGCTGAATCGTGGGTAATGTCCGCAATACATTGACTTCAGCCGTCCGTGACCACATGTAATGATCGAGTTTATCGGATAACTGATAAGCGGTTGCAGACAAGGTCGTGCCTACTTCTTCTTTTAATCGGTCGGTCGCGCGGTGACTGATTAAAAACGTCAAACAAAGTGTCATGATGAAAAATAGAACGGCAATCAATAAGGCAAGTAAGGCATCAAAACGAATAGACCAGTTGTGCATACAATAAACTCCATTTCAAGAACGAGATAGGTAAGGAAGATCTTTTTTAACATTTTAACATAAGCGATTTATCTGGTTTGATTTAATTCAAACTTTATGGATTATCGTCACAGGGCAGACAAAGGTCGTCGTTAAAGTAAAATGGAATTGGAAGCGGATTACATAATTGTAAGAATAGGAACTTTTTTATCTGTAATGACGTACACTAGAACAAGAAGCGCAAGCAAGAGGAGGAAAAAAGATGCTGAAAATTGAACATGTGTCAAAACGGTTAGGAAAAGAAGAAATTTTAAAAGACGTCAGTTTTGAAGTATCACCGGGAGAAGTATTTGGATTTCTAGGACCAAACGGTGCCGGGAAAACAACGACGATCCGTATCATTACCGGGCTGCTCGAACAAGACGCGGGGACGGTCACCGTCAATGGTTTTGATGTCGTTCAGGAACGTTCGAAAGCGTTGACACAAATCGGGGCAATCGTCGAAAATCCTGCATTTTACCCATACATGACCGGAAAACAAAACCTTGTCCAAGCGAAAAACCTGATTCCCGGCCTTGCGACGGTTGATTATGAGGCGTTGGCGCAACTCGTTGGTCTAGAAGGAAAACTTTCGAAAAAGGTCGGCGAATATTCCCTGGGGATGAAACAGCGTCTAGGAATCGCACGTGCCCTGTTACATAATCCACGTGTCTTGATCCTGGATGAGCCGACGAATGGGCTGGACCCAGCGGGAATCGCAGAACTACGAGAATACTTACGGAAAATGGCGCGGGAACAAGATATCGCCATTCTGATTTCGAGCCATATGCTAGGTGAAATGGAACAGATCAGCGACCGGTACGCGATCATTGATCAAGGGGTCATCAAATCCGTCGAATCCGTCCGAAATGAGACGGGAGCAAAAATTTTAATCCGTGTACCGGAAGCAACTATTCTGGATGTGATCGAAGTATTGCGGGCCGCTAATTATCCGGCAGAACGCTGGAAGGACAAAATTGTCATCACGGCACCTGAAAGTGAGACACCGGCGATCGCCCGACTGATCGTTCCGATTGCTGATCTACATGAACTGACGGTCAAGCGTCAGACGCTCGAAGAACAATTCTTACAAGTGACGAAAAAAGAGGGGGATTCACATGCTTTCGCTCATACAAAATGAATGGATGAAATGGTGGACGATGAAAAAATCGAAAATCGTTTTAGCACTATACCTTGTCATCGCCGTTGGACTGGTCATCATCGCTAAAACCAATGACTTTGATTTTACGCGAAGTGAATATTACACGTTGGTTTCGACGATCTTGTTTGGATTGCTTGGAATCATCACGATTGTCTTCACGGCAGAGACAGTCGGGAACGAGGTCCGTTATGATACGATGAAACATCTGTTGATGAGTCCGTACTCGCGGATGACGATTTACTTCTCGAAATTACTGTTTTCGATCTTGATCATGCTCGGTCAATTCCTCTTTATCGCCCTGATTACGTATGCGGCCTCGTTTGCCTTTTCTGAAACAGGAGAAACACTTCAATTGCGAGATACGGTCTTGGCGCTCGTCAACCCGATCTTCACGATTTTCATGACGTTGTTCTTTTCGCTTGTCTTCCGCTCCGTCGGGATGATCATCGGCTTTACGGTCTTGGCACAATTCTTTACCTCGATTGTCGGAAATGTTTTGTTAGCATTCAAACCGGAAATCGCTAAATGGATCGTCTTCATGCATTTGGATTGGTCGATGTATTTTAAAGGTGCATTGACATACGGGATGGCTGAACCGATGGGAACGACGCTGACATTTTCAATCATTTTTGTCATCGCCCATATCTTAGTCTTATTCGGTAGCTCGATCTTGATTTTCCAAAAAAAATCGTACCTGTAAGCCGATTCGTCCAAAAACAGATCCTCTCCCTGCGAGAACATCAGCAGGAAGAGGATCTGTTTGTCATTGGACACGACGCGTGATGGGAAAGGCGTTTTGGAAAAACTCGATCAACGGACCATTCAGCAACAAGAAGACAAACGTTCCGACACCAATTCCAATCAGTTCGTGTTCGACGAGTGACAGGATGCTCGCAATCAAAAAAGGGATTGCGAGGCTGACTGTCGCACCGATTGATGTACTTTTAAACCGGCTAATGAGTGATTTCATCAAATAGTCGGGTGGCATCAGGACAAAACCGATTTGCAAATACAAAGCCAGACCAAGTGAAATCAACGGCATCCCGATCACCATGTAGAGGATACGCATCCAAAGTGTCGTTGGTATATAAAGCAATTGATGAATCGATAAGAAAAAGTCAATCGCCGTTCCAAACAGGATGACTAAGGAAAAACTAAGTAGGATCGTCCACCAACTAAATCGACTACCAAGAATCAAGGCACTTCCAAGTGCCAAAACGTGTAAGACGACAATCGCCAGCCCGACGGTCAAAGGCGAGAGGCGAGCTAAGGCTTCGCTTGCAGATGTCCAAGGGGCGCTACCGATAGCGGCAGTCACCATAAAACTATTTCCGAGTGCGTTGATCAAGATGGAAAATAAATAAATGAGGATTCGTTTTTGTTGACTCATGGGAGGCACAGGCAAAAAAGACTGCGCTTCTCACCTCCATTTCAAAGCAGTATCGTTAAGGTATACCCTATTTTAATCGTTCTTTTCACTCGTTTTCATGAAAAGAAGATTGCGAAAAGTCTTGAAAAGGCGACATACTAGGAAGAAATTAAAGAAATGGGGATACGACATGACATACTTCGGTCAAAAGATTTTACCGTCCGTCAGAAAGTTAGAAGACTTTGAAAAAATGTTGAAAAGTCCGTATGAATACGGTGTGTTACTCGAGATGCATGTCTCGCGATTAAAAGCTGTCTACGAATTAGCACATCGTTACGATAAAAAAATGTTTTTGCATATGGATTTAGTGCAAGGATTAAAAAATGATGAGTTTGCGACGGAATATGTCTGTCAAGAACTGAAACCATATGGTGTCATCTCGACGAAGGCAAGCGTCATCGTAAAAGCGCGTCAGAAAAAGGTGAAGACGATGCAACGAATGTTTTTGCTCGATTCGAGTTCACTCGAAAAAAGTTATCACTTGATGGAACGGACACAACCAGACTATATCGAAGTATTGCCTGGCTTGATGCCGAAGTATATCGCAGAGGTCAAACGAAAAACCGGGAAACTAGTCTTTGCCGGCGGATTGATCGATACGGTTGAGGAAGTGGAGCAAGCAATCGCAGCTGGTGCATCGAGCATCACGACCTCAAATAAAGAATTGTGGCGATACTTTGAACCAGGTAAATGAAAACGCTATGATAAAAATCACCTAAACCGTTTGACAGCGTTTTCATCGATTGTTATAGTGAAAACAAGTTGATACGAAGTGACGGAGAAATCGGAGATTCACGCTTTCATGTTTTTTGAGAACATTCAAAAAGCCGAGGCGCGAATCTCTTTTTTTGTTGCTTCTTTCACATACAAAGGGGGAAGAACACATGTCACCAGTACTAGCAGAATTTTTAGGAACGGCTCTTCTTGTTGCACTTGGGAACGGTGTCGGAGCAGGTGTCACGTTATCGAGATCCTATGCAAAAGATGCAGGATGGATCGTCATCACCTTCGCCTGGGGATTTGCAGTCGCTTTATCCGTCTATGCAGTCGGGCAATTTAGTGGGGCTCATCTTAATCCGGCCGTGACGTTAGGTCTTGCGTTTGATGGTTCGTTTGCCTGGTCAGATGTTCCCGGCTACATCATTGCCCAACTATTAGGTGGGATTGTTGGTGCCAGTATCGTGTTTGTACATTACTTACCGCACTGGGCGGAAACAAAAGATCCGGCAGCAAAACTGGGTGTCTTTGCGACATCACCTGCGATTCCGCATACGTTTTCGAACGTGATGAGTGAATTGATCGCAACGTTTTTACTGGTCGTCGGGATTTTGTCGATTGGTGCCAATACGTTTTCAGATGGTCTGAATCCATTGATCGTCGGCTTCCTGATCGTCAGTCTCGGGATGTCATTTGGCGGTACGACGGGATACGCGATGAACCCGGCACGTGATTTAGGTCCGCGAATTGCGCACTTCCTTCTGCCGATTGCAGGAAAAGGTTCTTCGAACTGGGGCTATTCGTGGATTCCGGTCATCGGTCCTATTCTTGGCGGTAGCCTCGGCGGATTGTTTTATCGGTCTGTCTTCTCGGGCAAAGATACACCGGCATTTGTGGTCGTTGGACTTGTGACGATTGTCATATTAGGCTTATGCTATAGATTCGGTGTTCGTCCGAATAAATCAACGTCAGTGAAGTCGAAGTCAGCTTAAGCTTAACTTACTAGATATAAAGGATGGGGAAAAGATGGAGAACTACATTTTGTCACTAGATCAAGGAACGACGAGTACACGAGCGATTTTATTTAATCGGTCAGGTGAAATCGTTCATTCCGCACAACGTGAGTTTACACAGTATTTTCCGAAGCCGGGTTGGGTTGAACACAACGCCAACGAGATTTGGGGGAGTGTCCTTGCTGTCGTTGCGACCTGCCTAACGGAAGCCAACGTCAAGGCCACACAAATCGCTGGAATCGGGATCACGAATCAACGCGAAACAGCGGTTGTCTGGGAGAAAGATACAGGGAAACCGATTTATAATGCAGTTGTCTGGCAATCAAGACAAACAGCTGGAATTTGTGATGAATTACGAAATGCTGGACATGCGGATTTGTTCCGTTCTAAAACAGGTTTGCTGATTGATGCGTACTTCTCTGGAACAAAAGTCAAATGGATCCTTGATCATGTCGAAGGGTCACGTGAACGGGCAGAACGCGGTGAGCTGTTGTTTGGAACGATCGATACGTGGTTGATCTGGAAGCTGTCTGGTGGAAAGGCTCACGTCACGGACTATTCCAATGCGAGCCGGACGTTGATGTATAACATCCACGAACTCCAGTGGGACGATGAGTTGTTAGCGATTCTCGATGTTCCAAAAGCGATGTTACCGGAAGTTCGTCCGTCTTCTGAAGTGTATGCCCATACAGCGGGTTATCATTTCTTCGGTGAATCGGTTCCGATCGCGGGCGCAGCGGGTGATCAGCAAGCTGCCTTATTCGGTCAAGCCTGTTTTGAAAAAGGTATGGCAAAAAACACGTATGGGACAGGGTGCTTCATGTTGCTCAATACGGGTGAGAAAGCCGTTTCATCTGAGCATGGTCTATTGACGACGATTGCGTGGGGGATTGATGGAAAAGTCCAGTACGCCCTTGAAGGGAGTATCTTTGTTGCTGGTTCAGCGATTCAATGGCTACGGGATGGTCTTCGCCTCATTAATGATGCCAAGGAAACGGAAGCATATGCGACGCGTGTGACGTCATCAGAGGGTGTTTATGTCGTTCCAGCATTTGTTGGTCTTGGAACGCCTTACTGGGATAGTGATGTCCGCGGTGCTGTTTTTGGTTTGACACGTGGAACAGAAAAGGAACACTTCATCCGAGCGACACTTGAATCGCTTGCCTATCAGACGCGTGACGTCTTGACGGCGATGGAGCAAGATTCCGGGATCGAGATGTCGACCTTGCGTGTTGACGGGGGCGCGGTCAAAAATGATTTCCTCATGCAATTCCAGAGTGACATCATCCAAGCACCAGTCGAACGTCCGGAAATCAATGAAACGACGGCACTCGGTGCTGCCTACTTGGCAGGACTAGCGGTTGGTTTCTTCGAAAATCAAGAACAGATTGCCGCGCAGTGGCAGATGGATCGCCGTTTTGAGATGGAGATGGCGGAACAAGAGAGTGAAGATCTTTACCACGGTTGGAAAAAAGCTGTACAGGCTACGATGTTGTTTAAGTAATGTGAGATATGTTATAGTAAGAACAAGTTAATAAACCGGTCGGAGAATATGGAGAGACCACAGCAACAGTTGACACCGTCAGTCTGTTTGTTGTGGTCTCTTTTTTTTCGAACCTAAACAGGGGGAACTATTCATGGCAAACCAATCATTTTCAAGCAAAAACCGTGCAGACGTCTACAATCGATTGACACGTGAAGAACTGGATCTACTTGTTGTAGGTGGAGGAATCACAGGAGCGGGAATCGCATTAGATGCCGCGTCACGTGGTATGAAGATCGGACTCGTTGAGATGCAGGATTTCGCAGCCGGAACATCAAGTCGTTCAACGAAATTGGTGCATGGTGGTTTACGTTATTTGAAACAATTCGAAATTCAAATGGTTGCGGAAGTCGGAAAAGAGCGTGCCATCGTTTATGAAAACGGACCACACGTCACGACACCGGAATGGATGTTGTTACCGATGCATAAAGGCGGCACATTCGGACCGTTCAGCACATCAATCGGTTTACGTGTCTACGATTTCTTAGCAGGAGTCAAACGTTCAGAGTGGCGTTCGATGTTATCGGCGAAAGAGACACTGGCAAAAGAACCGCTCGTCAAGCAGGATGGTCTAAAAGGTGGCGGTTACTACGTCGAGTACCGGACAGATGATGCCCGTCTGACGATTGAAGTCATGAAAGAAGCGGTCGCGCACGGCGCCCGTGTCGTCAACTATACGAAAGCCGAAGAGATTCTCTATGAAGCCGGTAAAGTAGCCGGTATGCGCGTGACGGATCTTGAGACAGGTGATGTCCATGAAATTCGTGCGAAAAAAGTCGTCAATGCAACAGGTCCTTGGGTCGATGAGTTGCGCGAAAAAGATGGCTCAAAAGTTGGAAAACAACTTCGTCTGACGAAAGGGGTCCATGTCGTCATCGATCAATCGAAGTTCCCGTTAAAACAAGCCGTCTACTTCGATACACCGGACGGTCGGATGATCTTTGCCATCCCACGTGAAGGAAAAGCCTACGTCGGGACGACAGATACGTTCTTCGATAAAGATACAGCCCATCCGAAGTTCACGGTTGAGGATCAAGAATACGTGCTGGACGCGATTCATTACATGTTCCCGGATGTCAAAGTGACAGCGGAAGATGTCGAATCAAGCTGGGCCGGTGTTCGTCCGTTGATTTACGAACAAGGAAAAGATCCATCAGAGATTTCACGGAAAGATGAAGTCTGGCAGTCCGAATCAGGCTTGATCACGATTGCCGGCGGGAAACTGACAGGTTACCGTAAAATGGGCGAACATGTCGTCGATCTTGTCGCGAAACTATTAAAACAAGAAACAAACCGTGCTTATGCCCGTTGTTCAACAAAAAACATGCCGATTTCAGGCGGACACGTCGGGGGAGCGAACGGGTTTGCGAAGTTCCTTAAAGCACAAGCGCCGGCAAACGGATTGACTTCGGAAGAAGTTTTGTTCCTCGCGAAACGTTACGGATCAAACTTACCGGAAGTACTTCGTTATGCCGCTGAATACGATGGCGCAGAAACAGAGTTGCCACGTGATGTCTACGCCCAGTTACACTACGGAATCGACCACGAGATGGTCGCGCGTCCAATCGACTTCTTCATTCGTCGGACAGGTGCGGTCTTCTTTGATATCGCTTGGGCACGGACACATAAAGAGGCGGTCATCAAAGAGATGACGCGTCACTTGAACTGGACGTCAGCACAAACGGCACAGTATACAGAAGAGTTAGAATTAGAAATCAACGATGCAGCACACGCGCTCGTTACAGAATAAATGATTTTTCATCAAAACTCCTTCGCTTGCGGGCAAAGGAGTTTTTTGGCATAACGTGAAATCAGATTCATTGCACGCAATCGTTCCGGGGATTATGCTAAACGTACAAAATCATAAACAAAGGAGCTGGAACAAGATGAAAGTGGAAGTCTGGTCAGATTATGCGTGTCCGTTTTGTTACATTGGAAAAAAACGTTTGGAAAAGGCAATCGAGGAAAACGGAGTTACAAATGTAGAGGTGGAATTCAAGAGTTTTGAACTCGATCCAACAGCACCGGCACAACCGACGATGGGATTATACGAAATTTTGGCATCCAAGTACGGCACATCGGTCGAACAAGCCCAAACGATGTCGCAAGGTGTCGTCGACGCTGCGAAAGCAGATGGTTTGATGTATGAAATGGACCGTGTTATCCCTGCCAATACGTTTAAGGCGCATCGTCTGACTCAATTCGCCAAAAAACATGGTAAAATGGATGAGGTATCGGAAGGATTGTTCCAAGCCTACTTCATGAAGGGCGAGAACTTAAACGACGATTCGATTTTGACGCGGATTGCGACCGAAGCCGGTTTGGAGACAGCATCCGTCGAGGCATTTCTTTCATCTGACGAGTCGTCCGATGAAGTTCGCCAGGAAGAAGACATGGCTCGTGAACTTGGTGTCACGGGGGTGCCATTTTTTGTGTTCGACCGGAAATACGCCATCTCAGGTGCCCAACCGGTAGAAGCGTTCAGCCAAGTATTGGACCGGGTCCAACAGGAACAAAAAGTAGAAATCGTAGCCGAGGGTGATGCCTGTGGTGTGGACGGCTGTAACTAAATTCGATTGTAAAAGGAGAACCTGAAACTTATGAAATTCATTTTTCATCCAGAAATTCACGATGCACGGATTAACCTTGCCGTAGAGGATTTCATCTTAAACAACCTGAACGTCAGCGAAGAGGATTATTTCCTCTTTTACATCAATGGTCCATCGATCATCGTCGGTAAAAACCAAAACACGAATGAGGAAGTGAACTTAAAGTATGTCGAGGAGAACGGGATCCATGTGGTCCGTCGCCTGTCGGGTGGTGGTGCCGTCTATCACGACCACGGAAACTTGAATTTCAGTTTCT
Source organism: Exiguobacterium sp. s128 (assembly GCF_018618815.1). Taxonomy (NCBI): domain Bacteria; kingdom Bacillati; phylum Bacillota; class Bacilli; order Caryophanales; genus Exiguobacterium; species Exiguobacterium sp. s128. The sequence continues at coordinate 12,032 of NZ_JACSMT010000053.1, forward strand.
TGACGAAAGATGACGGGGATTCCTTCAACAACTATAAAAAGTTCACGGAGCCGGTTGTACAAGCGTTGCATAAACTCGGGGTCGAGGCAGAATTATCAGGTCGAAATGATATTCATGTCGGCACACGAAAAATCAGCGGTAATGCCCAGTTTACGACAAAAGGCCGCATGTTCAGCCATGGCACGCTGATGCTTGACTCAAACATTGAAGAGGTCGTCAATGCTCTGGTCGTCAGTGAAGAGAAAATGCGTTCAAAAGGAATCAAATCAGTCCGCAGCCGTGTTGCGAACATTTCAGAATTTTTGACGGAACCATTGACGATGGATGAGTTTGTCGCCCATTTACTTGAGTCCATCTATGAAGGAAAAGAAATGGAACGTTATGTGTTGACGGATGAAGATTGGGCGAAGGTCCATGCGATTTCCGCAGAACGGTACGGGAACTGGGACTGGAATTTCGGTAAATCGCCGAAGTTTGATGTCATCCATAAAAAACGTTTTCCGATCGGCACAATCGATTTTCGTTTAAATGTGAAAAAGGGAATCATTGAAGAAGCGAAGATCTATGGAGACTTTTTCGGGGTCGAGGATGCATCGGAAATTGCTCAGGCATTAGAAGGAAAACGCTACGATCGAGCGTCGTTACGTGAAGTGTTAAGTCAGTATGAGCTGAAGAAATATTTTGGTGCCGTCGAGCTAGATGAGGTACTTGACGTTTTAGCATAAGCTTTTTTGGGAAAACTCTTTCTATCAACTTGCATAGGGGGAGCTTTTTTCATGGGCTACAATAAAGATAACTTTTTAGAGGGTACGTTAACGGATTTCATCAACTTTGAAAAAGTCTCAGAAGGATTACCTAAAACGGAAGATCAACAACCGTTACCATACTATGAGCGGGACGATTACCGTGCTGCTGGAAAATTAAAAGGCAAAGTCGCGATCGTGACAGGTGGTAATTCAGGAATCGGACGTGCCATCTCGATTGCCTATACATTAGAAGGTGCTAAAATCGTCATCGCGTTTTACGGCGATCAAGAAGGCGCAGAAGAAACAAAAGCGCGTCTTGAAGAACTCGGCGGCGAAGTGTTACTTTCACAAGGTGATATCGGTGATGGGGAATATTGTGAAGAACTCGTCAAAAAAACGATTGCACGATTTGGTCGTTTAGATATCGTCGTCAACAATGCGAGTATGCAAAAACCAGAAGAATCATTGCTCGACATCACGGACGAATCGATGGAAAAAACATTCAAGACGAATATCTTCGGGATGATGCGCTTAGCGCGGGCCGCACTACCTCACTTGTCACTGGGGTCAGCCATCATCAATACGACGTCGTCGACAGCGTATGAAGGAAATCCATTGCTGATTGATTATTCGTCGACGAAAGGAGCCATCGTCAGCTTTACACGTAGTCTGTCGATGAACCTTGCGAAACAAGGAATCCGTGTCAATGCGGTCGCACCAGGTCCGATCTGGACACCATTGATCACAGACACATTCCCGGACGAATCGGTGAAGACATTTGGTAAAAATACACCGATGGACCGTCCCGGACAGCCGGCAGAAATGGCGTCAGCCTACGTGTTCCTAGCATGTAACGATTCAAGTTATATGACGGGTCAAGTCCTTCATCTAAATGGCGGCGTCATCGTCAACGGTTAAAAGAAAGAACGTGAAAACGTTTCCATAAAATGCTACACTATCCATACAGGCGGACACGTCATGTATGGATTTTTTTTACGTTAAAAATGAACGGTTATTCATTCGAAGGGGGAAGCGAGTTATGATGGGATTGATTCATTCGGTGGAAGAAACGGCCCGGCAACGTCCGGACAGTATTGCCTATGTGTTTGAAGATACCGCGGTAAGTTACCGGGAATTTGTTGAGAAATTTCACCGGGCGGCAGGAGCACTTGAGGCGCACGGAATCCGTAAAGGGGATCATGTTGCGTTGATACTTGGAAATAGCCCGGCTTTTTTAGTGGGTTATTATGCAGTGATGAAACAAGGAGCGATTGCGATTCCGATCAATCCGACCTATACACCGGATGAGCTGGGGTATATCTTGATGAACGGGGATGTCAAAGGAATTTTAGGAATCGCACCACTTGTCGAGGCCGCGAAGGATCGTTTGATTCATTTGCCGCACCTCGCTGTTGTCGTATCCGTTCCGTTTAATGGTCAAATCGGTCCGGATGAGCAAATCGGGAAAGTTCGTTTCACGACACTGGAGGCATGGCTTGAAATTGAACATCCGATTCAAGAGGTGACGTATGAACCGGATGAGACGGCTGTCATTCTGTATACGAGCGGTACGACCGGGAAACCGAAAGGGGCGATGTTGTCCCATCGGAATTTAACGTCGAATGCCCGTTCGATTGGAGAATACTTACATGTTTCGGAACGAGACCGGACGCTTGCGGTCTTGCCGATGTTCCATGTCTTCTGTTTGACGGTGGTCGTCAATGCCTCACTCGCCCATGGAGCAACCGTCATCATCGCTCCTCGCTTCTCACCGCAGGAGACATTTGAACTTGCTAAAAAAGAACAGGTGACGATTTTTGCAGGAGTGCCAACGATGTATAACTTCTTATTGCAGACCGTCAAGGCTCATCCGGAGTACACCCATCACTTCGATTCGATTCGCCTGTTCGTTTCTGGTGGGGCAAGCTTACCGGTCCCGTTGCTGCAAGCATTTGATCAGACATTCAACTGCCACATTCTTGAAGGATATGGTTTGTCAGAAGCTTCTCCCGTCACCTGTTTTAATCCGTTGAACGGTGTCCAAAAACCAGGATCGATCGGTCCTTCGATCATCGATGTCGAAAATAAAATCGTTGACGAATTAGGACAGGACGTTCCGGTTGGACAAGTCGGCGAATTGATCGTTCGTGGTCCGAACGTCATGACAGGTTACTATAAAATGCCGGAAGAGACGCAGGCGACGTTAAAAGAAGGCTGGCTCTATACAGGTGACCTGGCAAGACAAGATGAGGACGGATACTTTTATATCGTCGATCGAAAAAAAGATATGATCATCGTCGGAGGATACAACGTCTATCCTCGAGAAGTCGAGGAAGTCCTATACCAACATCCGTCTGTCGTGGAAGCAGCAGTCATTGGTGTGCCGGACGAAGAAATGGGTGAAGCGGTCAAAGCATTTGTCGTCGTACGCGAACCGTTGACGGAATTGGAAGTACTAGATTTTTGTGCGGTCTCACTCGCGAAATATAAATGTCCGACACGGATTGAATTCATTGATCAATTACCACGAAATACGACTGGTAAAATTTTACGGACGGTCTTAAAAAAACAACCGACGAATTCATGAGTCAAAAAGTAGAAGGAAGAACTTCAGGTTTCTGAAGTTCTCAGACTGAAGACAAAGTAGTGGTTTTTCTCTTAATCGGGAAGAACCGCTTTTTTTGTTCGCTTCGAATCGTTTTCCTGGGACAAG
>NZ_JACSMT010000054.1:0-14850 GCF_018618815.1 Exiguobacterium sp. s128
TTTTGTGTGGTAACTCTATTCTACACGAGGTCGTTATGGGTTTTTTTGTGTTTTCAGCTAGGTGTTGCACTTAATATTACAATTCGTCATACGAAAAACCAAGTCCAGGATTCGCGTCAGGAATTATTGAGCTTAAACGACCACCGGACACGAGCGACGAACCTATATGAATCGTGGCAAAGTCTTCAATACGAAATGCGTGGATTCGTCCTGTTAGGGGATGAGGCGATGCTCGAAGAAATCGAGCGGAAAAAAGACGCGATTAATCAACAAACAACGTGGTTCGAAAAAAATGCGCGTTTTAAAGAAGAAAAGCAATATGCAACGGATGCACGATCGTTATACAGTGCTTACACGCAACGCGTCATGCCTAGCCTGACGAACTATGTCGTGGCTAAAAAAGACGGTGACGTGACAGAGCCGTTTTTGCAGATGGCGACGCTCGGCAAAGTCACACAAGCCAAAACGCTTGATCCGGACCGGAAGTTCAACATCCAAACAAAAAGTGCAGCGGATATGAGCTCGAGCATCGTTGATATGGAAACGGTCTTTACGGAGTATCGCAACTCGCTGAACCAGCAAGAGTTGGCGGCACAAGAAAAGCTGGGGAAACAAGTAAATGCTTCACAAATTCTTGGATTCATCAATTTAGCTGTTCTTGTCCTCATCATTGCGTTACTAGTTCGTCCGTTTGTTGCGAGACTGACCCGTCAATTACGTCAGTTGAATCGAGAGAGCAGCCGCTTGGCACAAGGCGAAGATGCGACGCCGATCGAAGTCTTGAATGCAGAAGATGAGATTGGTGAACTGACGACGACCTTTAATCAAATGGCCGCATCGATTTCCGCTTAAAGGATGCAACTGGTCTCAAATAACGATGAACTGCAAAGCCAGCAAGAAGAACTCGTCGCACAACAAGAAGAATTGCAGACACAACAGGAAGAACTCGAAGAAGCACTTGATCTCACGTTACGTAACGAAACCCATCTTCGTTATCGCAACGAATTGACGGAAACCCTTGCTTCCCGTGAAACCTTGACGGCGTATCCAGCTATCATTGAGAAACTGATTACGATCACCGATGCGGAACTGGGGGCAATCGTCTTCCTCGAAGAAGACGAGTATACGGATATCGTGTCGTACGGAATGACGGTTGATCAGGAACGGAAACTCGTGACGTCCTCAATGTCGTTACTCGAGCGGGCACGGATGCATAAGCGGGCGGTTCGGTCGACGAAACAGGTCACAAGTAATCATCCGCTTCCGTATCCATACAGCATGTACGAAACCGTTGTACCGGTGATGGATCCGTCAACGAATACGATGATCGCGAGCATCTATCTCGTTCGTTATCGTGATCAATTTAATGATGACCAGACCGAAGAAATCTGGTCGTTCTCGCGTCAATTGGCATTATCCTTATTACGGATGCGTGTCTTTGACGAAATCGAACGTGAACGTGAGAAAACCTCGAAGCTGTTGCACTCGATCCGTGAAGCCGTCATCTACATCGAAGGCGGAAAAATCTTTGCCAATAAACCGTTGTTGGCGTTGTTCCACCACCCGGCACATGATCAGTTCAACGACGACGGTTTGATGACGCTTGATGTCAAAATCGAAGAGTTGGCCGTCCAAGTCGACCAACATGAAGCGTTTTTGGATTATATGGATCGTGTGTGCAGTCATGAGATACCGACTGAAGGATTGTCGTTATCACTCAATAAAGAAGAACGGTTCGTCCAGGTCTATGCGGAAGGGATTCATTACGGTGGTCGATTCCGCGGAACGATGCTCGTCTTACGTGATGTGACGATAGAGACGGGAATCGATCGGATGAAGTCAGAATTCGTATCGACGGTCTCCCATGAACTCCGGACACCACTCGCCTCGATCTTTGGCTACACGGAATTGATGCTTGCGAAAGATTTGCCGGAAAATCGACAACAACGCTACTTGACGACGATTCATACCGAGACACAACGTCTGACGAGTCTCGTTAATGATTTCCTCGACGTTCAGCGGATGGAATCGAGCCAACAGCAGTATCATTTCAAGGAGCTTGACCTTGCGAACTTGATTCAGGAAGTGGCAGAATTCCAAGCGGGTTCAGCGACACATCATGAGTTGAGTCTCGAGACGGGGGATGAACCGGTGCGACGGGTCGAAGCGGATGAAGCGAAGATGCGACAACTGTTTGGAAATCTGATCAACAACGCCATCAAGTATTCACCGGATGGCGGACAAGTTGAGTTAAGACTTGAAGAATTAGACGATCGGTTACGCGTCACGATTACGGACGAAGGTATCGGCATTCCGCGTCAAGCGTTACCGGAGTTGTTTGGTAAGTTTTACCGGGTTGATAATTCCGACAGCCGGAAAATCGGCGGGACTGGTCTTGGTTTGGCGATTTGTCAAGAAATCGTCCGGGCACATGAAGGGTTGATTCATGTGGAATCGACGGAAGGGAAAGGTTCGGTCTTTACAGTCGAACTGCCATTCGTTCAAGCAGATGTATTGCTTGAAGAAATCATTGAGGCACCAACATTTTCAAACAGCCAGCTTCGTAAACGATAAGTGGCGTTCCAAGTGTTGATGAGTACAGCAAAGACAGCAAGTTCTTCGGAACAAGCTGTCTTTTGTTTTGGGGAACGAAAGTGGATTGCAACTCAAGCGAAACGGGAAAATGATTTGTAAGAAACTACTCATTCTAATCAGAAAAGGAGTTGTTTTTAGATGAATCCTGTCCGTCCTCCTTGTTAAGTCGTGTTGCGTCGAAATATCCGGATTCTTTACCTGATTCGCTTTGCGACAGCTTGTATTCCGGCCTATGTCATCGAGCGGTTGTTCTGGGAGCAACGCGGGATGACGATTCAAGATGTCATCTATGCGGAAATCGTCTTCGCGTTGACGCTGGTCGTGTTGGAAATTCCGTTTGGTCTGATGGTCGACCGGTTTGGTCGTAAGATGGGTATGATCATCGGTACGTTGTTTGAGTGCCTCTCATTTATTGTTCTGCTTCATGCCTTCAGTCTGTCGTCCTTTTTAATCGCGATGGTACTTGCGGGAATCGGAACAGCTGCCATCAGCGGGACGGAAGACGCGTTGTTGTACGAGTCGATGCAACAGACCGGAGCAGGTGATCGGTTCGAGCAGACGGTCGGGCGAATGAACGCGGTTGGTCTTGGGACGGCAGGCGGGGCCGCTCTGATGGGGGCGTGGCTCGCGCAATCGTTTGATTTGATTACCCATTATTATATGTCCTTCTGTTTTTTAGTCTGTGCGGTGTTGGCGAGTTGTCTTTTGTCGGACACACACAGTGCACCGCAGTCGACCGAACGAACGAATGACAGTGGATGGTATCGTTTGGTGAAAAATCCGTCGTTTCTCCGCATCGTCTCGTTCACCGTCATGTTTGGTACGACGATCACCTTTTTGGATGAGTTTTGGCAACTGTATGTCCGGGATCAGGGGATTGCAGTTTCATGGTTTGGTATCATTCTGATCAGCTTAATGATGGCTCAGGGTATCGGTAATCTGTTGCCGAAACCAACAGGTCCGTGTACGGTTCTTTGTTATCTGTTGCTGCTGTATATGAGTGGAATTCTTCTGCTCGCCGTAATGGACGGCAGCTGGTCGCTGTTGGTGCTAATCGGTATTTTTTTGATCTATGGGTGGTCGGAACCTGTTTTGACGACGTTGTTGCAAGACTGTTTGCCGGACGAACGTCGGGCGACAGGCAGTTCGACGGTCTCGTTCGTCGAGAGTCTCGCGACGATGGCGGTGGGACTCGGTTTCGGACACATCAGCCAGGCGATCGGTTTAAACGGGGCGTACTTTTACCTCGGTCTGACCGGTCTGTTGCTGGGACTCGGAATGATGTTTGTCTTGCGGATAAGGGGAAAATAAGCCAATTCGGATTTTAGAAGGCTTACTTTTTCCTGTAGGAGTTGCGTGAAGAGAGTAATTCTTTTTTTACGAGATGAGGGTGGCAGACTTGTAATCTGCCACCCTCATCTGTGTCGAGATTGACTTTTTAGTCAGCCCCGGATTGTATTCAAAACATGGATCGATTACGAAACGTGGCGTTCCGCGGATGCGGAGACGGACTGTTGAAGCCGCCGTGCCGCAGGAAGCATTAACAGCGCGATGACAGCGGCAATCCAGTACACGATTTCGATGTTCAAGCGGTCCGCAAGCAGACCAAACAGTAAACTGCCAAGACAAAAACTGAGGGTGTAGACGGTTTGCTGCATGCTGTACACATAAGGTAAGCGGGCGATGGGTGTAGCTTCCTGCAACCGGGTGTTCATGTCAATGGCCCGTAATTGACTGGCTGCGCCTTGTACGATACAGGCAACGATGGCAAACACGACATGCGGTGCCGAGGCGAAGAGGACCGTCGCACCAATCGATAATACGACGCTGCTCAGCAACAAGGGCGTCCGCTTCGTGCGACGGAGCATATAGTAACTGCCGCCGATCATGCTGAGCAGGTAAAAGGCATTGAGAATGCCCCACCAGCTGCCGGATAATGCGAGATGCGTATCGATATAAACAAGAAACAACGCTGAGATCCAGGCGGTGCTCGCAAACGCATCGATGCCAAGTAACGTCGTATTGAGACGGGCAGCCGGATGCGTGCGGGTATATCGAAAACTGGATTGAAATGTTGGCGATTCGTCCGAATCTTCGACCGGATCAGCCAGTTGACGCACTTGACGATGAAACAACGTTGTCCAAAGGGTCGCTCCGATAAACAAGCCGAAGGAAATCATCAAAACAAGATGCGGCGAACCAACACTGACGAAAATGGCTCCAAGCGGCCACATCACGAGTTGGACGACTTGATTGGTTCCTTGGACCAAACTGTTTGCTTTTTGTAAATCATCGGTGATCCGAGGCAGGAAGGCACTCTCGATGGGACGTGCAAAACCATCGAGGAACGCAATCCAAACGACGCACACGAGAAGAGAAGCAAGGGGAAGATCGAGAAAAACGATCAGTCCCAGTGTGACGGTTTTAATAAGTTGGCTAAACAACAGCAAGGATGCATGTCGAAAACGTCGTGCAAGAGAAGCAAAGAAAAATCCGCTCATGGTCATGCCTGCTGTCACGGCAATCGGAAACAAGGCAGCTGTACTGGCTTGACCCGTTTGTTGGTAAAGGGTAGCGATGAGCGCGACGATGTAGAGCGCATCTCCCGCATTCGCTACCCACTGGCTGACCAGTAAAGTTGTAAATCGGTTCATCTAAAAAACCTCCACATCGTTCGTATTTAGTTGGTGGATGGATCAATAGATGGATTTACATCGGTCGCCCTCATTTCGTATTTTTTGATTGTATAAGGAAGATAATGGATTGTCAACGTTATCATTGATGTTATCGGGGTTTTAGACCGGTCGTTGTTTTTTCAACGCCCGCATATTGAGCAAAACGAACAAAGTCATGAAACCAGTCAAAACGATTAAATCAATCCAAATATCCGTGAAACCAGCGCCTCGGATCATGATGTTTTGCAAGGCGTCTGCGGCGTAGGTCAACGGCATCAAACGATTGATGACTTCCACCCAAGTCGGAGCATCGGTCAAATCAAAAAGTCCACTGAAAAAAATCTGCGGAACGATGGCGAGCGGGATGAACTGAATCAGTTGAAATTCCGTCCGGGAAAAACTCGACAACAGTAAACCGAGTGATAAGGCAACGCTGGCCGTCAAAAGATTTACGAACAAGAGCAGGAAATAGTTTCCTTCCTGCGTCACGTTCAGAACGTTGACGATAAACAATTGAATGAGGATCGTCTGAATGGTCACGAACAAGAAAAATCCGACGAAATAACCGAAGACGATGCTCGACCGTTTAAGGGGAGTCGCAAGCGTTCGTTCAAGTGTTCCGCTGGAGCGTTCCCGCAAAAAGCTGACACCGGCAATGATAAAGACAAACAAGAAGATGAAGAATCCCATCAAGGCGGGCGCGATTTGATCAAACAATTCCGCATCCGGACTACCGTACAAAAACTGGATGTCCGGTTTAGCGGTCGGAGGCACGACAGGGGACGGAGCGTCGAACGTCTGGTTCGTCAACTCGGTGAGTCGCTGTTGCAACTGCTTGACGGTCTCCGAAAGTTTTGTGTTCGTCGCGGTTGCCTGTTGTCCCTGAATCGTGATCAACGTCTCTTGAATGACTTGGAGTGCCGCGGCATTTTTCGAGACATCGCCACCTTCTATCAAAATCTCCGGTTGACCATTCTGATAGGTGATCAAGGCTTCAATCCGTTGATCATTGATCGCGTCCATGCCTTCGGCTTCCGTTTTAAAAGACTGTGTCTCGGTTTTGGAAGCTAATGTGTCTGCAAAGGCAGACGGTACATCAACCGTTCCGATTGTCACGTCGTCGGAACTCGACCCGAGAATCGTCGACAGTAAAAAGAGGACGAACAACGGAGCAAGGAACATCATCGCAATCGTTCGTTTGTCCCGGAAAATTTGGGAGATGAGACGTTCAGCTACCGTCAGAATTTGCATCATACTCGCTCCTTTTGAATGAAAGCTTCATCGATGGAACCAAAACGTTTAATCAAATCATCGGGGGTACCGGCTTCGATTAGACGACCATGTTGGATCAATAATAACCGATCGCAACGCTCCGCTTCATCCATGACATGTGTCGTGACGAGTACCGTTACACCGGACTGGCGCAGTTGTTCAAACTCATGCCAAAATGTTTTCTTAAGCGCGGGATCAATCCCGACCGTCGGTTCATCGAGCAACAGAAGACTCGGTTCGTGGATCAAGGCGATGGCCAGACTGAGCCGCCGTTTCATTCCACCGGAAAATTGATGGATCGGACGATCGGCATCTTTCTTCAAATCGACGAATTCAAGGACGGTTTCGATGCGCGCTCGAAGACGTGCTTTTTTTAAACCGTATAGTTTTCCGAAATACCGCAGATTTCCGCGCGCCGTTAAGTCTTCGTAAAGCGCATCCGACTGCGCCATGTAGCCGATGTTCTCCGCTTGGGCGAGCGAGGGTTGTTTTGTGCCGAGAACCATGATCGTTCCGGTCGTTGGTTGTTGCAGACCAATTAACGACTTAATTAAAGTCGTTTTTCCGGAACCACTCGGACCAATTAAACCGACAATTTCACCTTGACCAATCGAAAACTGGACATCGCTCAAGACCGTGCGTTTCCCGAACGTTTGGGAGTAATGGGTTACGTCAATCATACGATCACATCCCTTCTACTTCTTTATACCCGCTTCGACACCCGATGATGAATCTTCCGCATGTTTTTTTCCTGAACGTGGACGGTCCCACAGTAAACGCACCGTTACATAAAAATAGACGGCAGAGATGATGTAAAACAGACTGCCGATCGTTAAAAAATCAATCAGATAACCGGCAGCGATGATTCCAAGTGCCGACCATAAGGATGTCTTGAAATGATAGCGTCCGATTGTCCGGCCAATCGTCGTCAAGGCAAGTTCCTGCCGGGCCAGGATTGTTTTTTCCGTGTTCTTTTGCAACGCACCAAGTATCCCCATGATGATTTGAATCAGGTAGACGTGGCTGATGGACGTCACAATCGGTACGCACAATAAAACCAGTGCCATGCCAAACGTGTGGGTGACAAGCAACGACCGGTCGCCGAACCAGTCACTCAGACGACCGATTCCGAGGTAAGCGAACGCTGAAGTCAGCGTGAAGAGACCGTAGGCCAGACCAAACTGAGCATAGGAATCGCCAATTTGCCGGACAAGCAATAAATAAAACGGAAAAATGATACTGCTGCTCATTAAAATCATGCTTTGAATACGAACAAAAAGTGAATAGTTCATCATCGTCTCCTTACTTAAAATAGTCGAGATAAAATTGATTCATGAAAAGTCCATCGGGATCCTGCTGTTGTTTGGCTTCTTTGAAAGAAGCAGCATTCGGATACGCGTCATGGAACTGCTTGCGTGTTGCGAACGGATAGTACGGCAGGTAGTAACTGCCCTGATGTGCGAGTGTCGCATCAATCAACTTTTGGACAATCCGTTTCGTTTCGTTGATCGATACCGGATCCGTTTCCGTATTGATCAGCCAGACGAGGGCAAACATATCCTGTTTCGCATAGGACAAGGCAGCTGTTTCATCCTGCTCGACATACCGGATCGTGATATTCAAGACATTCAGTTCCTCGGCTGTCAAAATCGACCGCAATTGATCGATGTACGAGACAAACGAATCAACCGGCACGAAGTATTCCTGGAGTAATTCGGTTCGACCCGGACTCGTATATTCCATAAACGCACTGTCGGAACGCATGACATTGTTACGGGATTCGAACGTTCCACTCTGCTTCAGGAAATACGATTTCTGAAATGACCAAAGCTGATTTTTTCCGAAGTCGCTGTACCGGGAGATGCCGAGTAATGCTTTCGGCAAAGCGATGATGGTTTCTTGCTTGAGCGGTTCCTCTTCAATCGGAGTTGTCCGCTCTGTTTTACGATAGTTCGTGACATACATGTCTTTGAAAAATCCGTCCGGCGCGACAGAAATACGTCCGATGTGCATACGGACGTCATCGTCACCGAGGACATGTTGCCGGAAATAAGCCGGATAATCCTGATAATTCAAGGCAACAGTTTGCTCGGCGTACCATTCATCGTTTGTCAGTTTCAAAGTAACGTCCAAAATGATACCGAAGAGACCATATCCGCCGGGGACCAGGCGGAATAAATCCGCATGTTCCGTCCGGCTGACGTTGACGACGGAACCGTCCGCTTGCAACAGTCGAAACGAATCGACCGTATCAAGCAGGGAACCGTAACGGATATCCCGGCCGTGGACATTGACGCTGAGTGCGCCGCCGACTGTAAAGATATTCTGCGACTGCATGACTTGAATTGCCAGACCGTCCGGCTGAATCCGGTCTTGAATTTCACCCCAGGTGGCGCCGCTTTGGACGGTAATCCGTTTCGTTCTGGGAGTATAGTCTAGAATCTGATCGTACTTGGTCATATCAAGGACTGTCGTGTCCGGCAGATATGTCTGCCCGCCTTGACTGTGTTGCATACCGGCAATCGACACCGTCTCCTGGCGTTGTTTTGCTTGCTCAATCCAGGACTTCAGGTCATCCGTCGAAGTTGCCGACCGAATCTGTTTGACACGGGTCGGGAGTAATTTCGACTGGTCGGAACTGGTCAGGACCGGATGTTGATAGGCCCAAAGTGAAAAACTAAAAACCGTCATATAAACTACCATGACGGTACCAACAGCTATTCGTTTCATTGTTTATAGGTCGGCGGAGACCTGTGACTTCAGTCATGTGAGGAGCCGACCTCCACCTCCTTCTAGTTGGATGTCGACGAGCCATGTCGTCGCTCTTTCAAGTAGTGTCAGTTTCTTATGGAAGCGGATTTATGAACACGGACTCCTTGTAGCGTCCTAAGATCGAAATAGCCGGTCTTACGTCTTCCGAAAACGAAACACGTCTGTCCCTCGTAGTGTACCTTGTCGAACAGTTGATAACCGTGGACAAAACGCTCCGCTTTGTTCGCCTTTCTCTTACCCTTTTTACCGATGGTCATCTTATGCAGTTGACGGTTGTTCGCGCGTACCTGTCGGAAAAGATACGACACCTTCGGTTCTTCCGGTAATGGATTCCCGCTGATGCAACGTGCGTCGACAGCATGACGCTTCTCGAGTCCATTTTGAATGCGTATGTTCTTCGTGAGGAAGCCATAGGTCAGTTTGACGTAAGGATACGTTTCTTTGACAGCATTGTAGATGAACCAACGCATGACTGTCATCTGCGAGGCATCACGGAAAGAACGTGATTTACGTTGGAAAAGATGCTCCAGTTTTTCCTTGTGAATCTTCTTGTGGCACGTCTCACAGAGTGTGAGGAGATTATCTGGTGCATCCCCACCAGTGCGACGGCTTTCGATATGATGGACGTTCAAGATCTTGTCCTTCGATTTTCCTTTGCAGTGCTGACAGATGTGCTTGTCTCGGAAGAAGACATATTCCCGGACGTTCCAAAAACCGAGTTGGTCTCCCTTCTGATACAGATCACCCGATATGTCAGGACTCTTGATCTTTTGGATGTCGAACTGAGCGACTTCAATCGTTAGATGTTTGATCGGCAACAGACGATGAATCATCCGGATGAGTTTCAGATGGGCATCGACTTTATGCTGAACGGATGGCGCAAGCCACCCTTTGGGTTTCTTACGATTAAGAAAACGCGCTTGACGGTAACGTGTCTTCCGGCTTCTTCTTGCGCTTCGCATGGCACGTCGTGTCGCCAATAGGTCTTGGATGTCGGTACGCAGTTGTACTTCTCCTTCGAGCAATACCTTAGTGGATGTTGTCGCTGAGAAACCGATATGTTTCGTTCCGGCATCAACGCCCAGTGAAATTTCTTGCTTATATCCACTTGATCCGAACAATAGCTGAATGGTGAATGGAGTTTGTTTGACCAACTTCGCTTTGCTATTGTGTAATAATTTTCGTGCTTTACTTGGTTTGCATGGCATCAATGGTTCACCATGATGGTTTAGTACGAAAACGAACATCACGTTTTCCTCCTACGAGTTTATTGTTCTTCGTCAATGTTGGAAGGGCTTTTTCCATCTGCAACACCGTCCCGACCCAACAGGACTTTTAATTACAGACGACAGAGCAAACGGCTAGAACGGGCACCGAGAGGTGTCATGACCCAACCAACGGAGTTCGTGAGAACTGAGACTAGTCATTTTCAGGCTTTCACAAGCCCGTCACTTTAGTGATGGGTAATTGACACATCCTCCTAGGATTTGATTGAAATGTCGACCGGATCAAATGGGTGAGACAAATGGGCTGTCGCGGCTTCCGCTTCAGCGAGGGATGGAGTTGAACTACTTATTTGTTGGCGGCGCAAGCGGTAAGCACGCTCGAGGCGGCTGGTCAGTAAGTTGGCAAAGAACACGAGCAAAGCCAAAGCGATTGCCGGAACTAAAAACAGATGGTTGATCCAGGAGACAGCAGTGAACTGAAAGAAATAATAACCGAACTGGGAAGCCCATTCAAAAATCGTTGGGGCAGCATTGCCTTCAAACAAGACAAGTGTTCCACCGAAAAATAAGCCGAACAACGAGAGGTGGATTAAGACCATCAATGTCTGGACAAACTGTTGCATGAAGACAATCGTCAAGGTCGGCAACAGGTGCGGCCAAATATGTATCCGGAATTGATAGTCCGGACGCCCACCGAGTGTTCGGGCGACAAGCATGAACTCTTGAGCGAGCAGTTGCCGGGTTTCACCGATGAAATACAGAACGAGAGCCGGTAAACCGAGTAACGTCAAGACACTGATTTCAAGGAAGACACGGGAGAGCGTAGACGGAATCTGTGCAGGATCGATGAACTGGAAAGCCGGTAACAGAACAAATAACGCAATCAGCGAAATCGGGATGATCAAGAAACCGTCTAACAGAAGTCGTAATACCGTATACAGCCGTTTCTTCCGAAAAGCGAGCGGAATGCCAATCAGCAGCGCGAGAGCGATTCGGGCAAAGGCGATGCTGACGCAAATACCGATCGTCCACTTGGCACCTTCAATCATCACTTGAAACAAATCATTCCCGGAACGATCCGTCCCGAGCCACCGCTCCGCAGACGGTTCAAGCGGCGAGGTGGCGATAAATGTTCCATCCTTCGAATAGAGGTTCTGAATTTGATCGACCTGTCCATCACGAAATACAGAATTGGCAAAACTGAGTATCAGTAAGGTCCCGAAGAACAGCAGACACATCCAAAAGACGGGGTCACGCAATAAAACACGTCTCATGAAATCTCTCCTTTCCACGAGCGGGGGATACAAAGTTCTGCCACTGTATCCAAAATGAAAAAGGGTACATATATGAGGAGCAACAAGACGAGTAATACCGAAAAATCTTGATTGATCAAGATAAAACGGAACAGTCCCTGAACGTTAAAAGCATATTCGATGACGACCAGGCTCGACATAATCGTAATGGTGTTGGTCCGGAAAAACAGATAAAACCGATAAAACAGATTGGGCATCAATTGTTGCCAAAATAGTCGGGACGAGTGGATGCCTTTAGCACGGGCCAACTCCAGGTAGCTTGCGCTCTGTTCTTCCTGAATCCGACCGGTCAGCCACTTGATGAAGAAAAAGACGGTCGTCAATGATAAGGTCAAAATCGGCAGGAAACGGATCGAGTCTGCGAATCCGCCGGCAATTTCAATTTTATTAAATCCGGTCGTCTTAAATAAAAAAACGATGATGGACTGGGAAACAATGATCCAAAATAAATCGGGAATCATTTCAAGGAGCCGGGCGGATTGTGTCAGGATGGATCGGGTTTTGGACCCGGTCCGGTAAAACAAAAAGGCATAAAGCAACGCCACGACCGATGAACAGATCAGCGCACTGGTGAAGATGACGAGCGTTTCCTGAATGAACGGCTGGAGATCAGGCATCAGCGGTCTTTTTTCGGAAGCGGTGACATTGTAATATGTCAACGGGGCGGAAGTCGTCAACAGACCGAGCTGTTGTTGGACCATTTTGAAATAGCCCGGAAAATCCGGTCGCATCTGAACGATTAAACCCGGCAGAGCACTGATACCGACTAAAACAAGAAAAGCAAATACAAGTTGAATGGTTTTACGAATGATAAACGACGACATGTTGTTCCTCCTACACTAGCAGTTTAGCCGATAGCCTGAATGAGATCATTGCCAATTTGAATCAATTGACTGTTGCGGTGTTTCCGGCGTGTGACATACCGCTCGAATTGTCCGGTCGGAATATAGGTATCCCGCGTCGACAGTGTCGAAAGCGTCAACAGGATTTGTTTCAGTTGAGGCTGCCCTTCCTGAAGCTTCAAATGGGACATCCGGTTGTTTACGTCGAGATGGTTTAAAAACAATTCAACTTTACAGCCTTCTTTAATCAGCTCACTTGCGAGAAATGCTGTCTGATCAATGAACGTCTCAAAGTTCGTATGCAGTCCGTAACCGCTTGGTCCGGACAGATTCAAGGCGAGCGTGAACGTATCCTGATTGCTCGTCTCAAAGACCTTGGCCTGCAACCGGCCGGTTTTCGCTGTCGCATACCAATCAATTTCCTTGGATGGTTCTGACGTATACGGTTTAGCGCCCAGTTGAACCAGTTTGTTTTTCAGCGGTGAGTAGCGATCCGCGCGGTCCCCGATCCGCAGACGGTTTAACAGGAGCGGTGTCGCCTGTGCCGTCAACGAAGGAAGGACCGTAAATTGAGGAAAGTCATCAAAGGTAAATAGATAGACTCCCATCCGCCAAGGCAGCCGGATCGTTAAGATCAGTTCGTCAAAATGGGCCGGTCCACGCCGCATCACCTGAATCGGAATCTCGAGTTGTTCGTCCGATTCAATGACCGCGTGATAGGTGTGCGGGTGAAGCGGATCCATTTCGGGAAAGATCAGACCATCTTCCGTATGCAGCCGAAGTGTGGTTTTTAAACCTAGCTTTTGCAGGGCTTCGAGACCAAAGAGTTGTAAGCGTAATGAGGTGGATTCCTGATTAAACATCAACGGTTCGTAATGTTTCCACTCTAAGGCAATGTCCCGCCTTAATTGTTTTTCGGTCTGACCGACGACATAGTGAATGGTCCCAAGGGTGGCAAACAAAAAACCGAGCAACGATAGTCCCGGGATGAATAAGAAGACGAACGTCAAAATGATATAGACGGAAAAGAGCCGGCGCTCGAGCCAAAAGGGAACCGAACGTTCGATGTGCATGACATCACCCCATTTCAACCGGGACCGGGATGTCGTCAAGCAGATGCAGTAACAAATCAGCTTTCGTCGTTTTGATGCCGCCTTCAAGCGTCAGCATCAAACGGTGAGACAAGACATGCTTCGCCAAGTATTTGACGTCTTCCGGAATGATGAAATCGCGTCCGTTGAGGAAGGCATAACTTTGTGATGCCCGAAGTAAAGCAATCGCACCACGGGGACTGACCCCGACTTCGACGAGAGCATGGTGACGGGTTGCCTGGACGATCGACAATAGATAATCGAGTACATCCTGAGACGCATGAACGCGCCGTGCTTCTTCCTGCCATGTAATCAAGTCGCCGCCCGTCGCGATACCAATAGCCTGTTTACGGACATTAGCCAATACTTCGTTCAACAGTTGCCGTTCATGTTCAAGATTCGGATACCCGACTTCGATTGCCACCATAAAGCGGTCAAGCTGGGCGTCTGGAAGTGGGAACGTTCCGGCAG
Source organism: Exiguobacterium sp. s128 (assembly GCF_018618815.1). Classification (NCBI taxonomy): domain Bacteria; kingdom Bacillati; phylum Bacillota; class Bacilli; order Caryophanales; genus Exiguobacterium; species Exiguobacterium sp. s128. Next base: position 14,258 of record NZ_JACSMT010000054.1, read on the forward strand.
ATTCAATCGGATTCTGCGTGGCAATGACAAAAAACGGAGCCGGCATCTGATAGGTCGTCCCGCCAATCGAGACTTGCCGCTCTTCCATCGCTTCAAGCAGAGCGGACTGGGTCCGCGGAACAGCCCGGTTGATTTCATCGATTAACACGACATTCGCAAACAGGGGACCCCGTTTGTTCTCAAATTCCTGTGTTTTCATGTTAAAGAAGTCGGAGCCGATGACGTCAGACGGCAGGAGATCAGCCGTGAACTGAATTCGGGAAAAGGCGCTGTCAAAACTGTTGGCGAGTGCCTTAGCGAGCATCGTCTTCCCGGTCCCCGGCACATCTTCAAGCAGAATATGCCCTTCGGCGATCAAGGCCGTTAAACACAAATCGATGACATCGGATTTCCCAAGATAAATCGTATTGAGCTGGTCTTTTAATTGGTGTAGTTTCACTATGTACACCTCCATATCATGAAATGAAATTCAAACAGCTGTTTTGACAAAGATTTAGGAAGTAAAGGGCTCATCACCATAAGGTGTGGTTGACACATAAAATCCATCGGATTTTAAATCGAACATAGAAAAAAAGCGAAAACCCCGGTATCGT